>JAUNIQ010000030.1 GCA_030535275.1 Bacillota bacterium
TCTCCGATGATCTCGTCATATGCGTCCTTGTCTTCATCAGGTTCGTTTTCCTTAAGCTCCTTCAGATTTGAAATGTCATCGTAAATCATGCTCGTATCAGTAACGTTGTCAATTCCCTGAATCTCATCAACGCCGACAGCATCAGGTTCGCTCAAATCATCAATCTGATCGGCTATTGCATTTGCCTGAGCCTGAATCTGAGGTACTGCTCCCACCAGCTGACTCGTCATCTGAAGATATACGCTGTTTACATGAGCGGCGTTCTTCAGCTGTCCAATACTCTGGCTCAGTCCGTTTGCGCCCTGGTCGAGCTTGTTTACCGCATCAGCCAGAGCCTCTTTATTCTCGTTAATCTGGTCAATTCCGTCGTAGAGAAGCTTGCTTCCCTCAACCAGCTTCTGTGAGCCGCTGTTCAGCTGCTTAATCTGATCGTCGTAATTCAAATCACCGAATTTACCAGTGTCAACATCCTCAAATACGGAGCTTGTAACGATGGTCATCATGTCTTCAACAGCGAACTTCTTGGCAGTTCCCGTAATCTTAACAGAATCGCCGAAACCCAGCTGATTCTCGCCAATATCAAGGCTCTGAGCCAGTCCCGGAGCTGCAAAACCAACCGCAACCTGCTTATCACCATCATCAATTACCTTACCGTGATCAATCTTGATATTGGTAAAGCTGTCATCTGTTACGATCAGGCCTGTAAGCACGATAAACGGAACGGTTTCCCCATTGTACCTGCCGTTATTCTCGTATTTAATCAGAATCTCAACTTCGCCGCTCTTTCCCTGAAGTTCTTCTCCGCTGATTGCCTTGCCGTCCAGCTTGTAGCTGATATCCATCTTCACAGGCACTTCCTGATCGGTCTTGCCCTGATAGTAAATGTCATTTCCGTCAGCCGCCCACTCAAGACTGTCACCGCTCTGCTTGAACTCCTCATCGCCCTTGACATTTTCAATATCCGAAAGAGTCGTCTCGTCAGAAATGTTCTTCACCTGATTCTGGTTAATGAGGTGGTCGCTGACAATCACATCATCGGTGTTTCCTTCAGAATCGGTAACCACGTAAACCGTTTCCTCCTTCTTGATCGAAGAGCCGTCATATGCAAAAGCAACCGCAGGTGAGCCGCAAAGCACCACCATAGTCATTAATGAAGTTATGAGGGCCAGTAATTTCTTACTCATTTACAATTTCCTCCTTGCTTTTGCGTCCGTAGTGGAATGCACCCGGAACATTCTCAAATCCCTTTGTAGTCTTAATGATTATCTTATCAAAGAGCACCAGCATTGACGGCAGAATGAACATTACCACCAGTGTACTTATAAGCGCTCCACGTGCCATGAAGAATGTCATGGAACTTATGATATCTATGTCTGAATAAACTGATACACCTATTGTTGCTGCGAAGAATCCAAGTGCACTGACTATTACTGAAGGAATAGCCTTTGAATGGGCAATTCTCACAGCTTCCTTTGCTTCAAGACCACCGTTACGCTCCTGCCTGTAACGGTTGGTCATCAGTATGGCGTAGTCTACAGTGGCGCCCAGCTGAATTGTACTGATGCAGATGGAATCTATGAAGGACATTACTGTTCCCGAATAGAACGGAATGCCCAGATTTATGAATATTGCCAGCTCTATGCATCCGACAAGTATGAACGGCAGGCTGATTGACTGCATTACCAGCAGAATCAGCAGGAATATTGCCAATACAGATACAGCCGTTACAGCCCGGAAGTCGTGATCCGCTATGTCTATCAGATCCTTGGTACAGGCCGATTCTCCAATGAGCAGGCTGTTCTTGTCGTGTTTCTTGATTATCTTGTTTATCTCGGTTATCTGATTGTTTACTTCATCGCTCGCGACGGCATATTGCGTGGTAACGAGCATAAGCTGATGCTTGTCGCTACTCAGCTTGCCGCTAAGAGCATTAGGCAGAATTTCCTGAGGAACCGTCGGTCCAAGGACGCTTTCAAGTCCTATTGCAGCCTCAACTCCGTCAACGTCCTTTATTTCGTCAAGCATTTCGGCCGTCTCCTTCTGGGATAGATTCGAATCGGCCAGAATCATGTGAGTCGTTCTGATTCCGAAGTCGTCAGCCAGCTTCTCATTGGCTGGTCGGAACGGCAGATAATCAGGAACGCCCTTATCAAGCTTGTAATATGTCTCCGTATGTGTATATCCGTAAAGTGCAGGGCCAAGCAAAAGCAGGAATATTACGATCCATATAGCCGGTTTCTTAACAACCATGGCCGAAATCTTTTCAATGCTCGGCAGCAGCGGTTTGTGATGGAACTTGAGAATAGGCTTTTCCAGTCCCAGAATCAGTCCCGGCAGAATTGTAACACTGCCGATTACTCCGAGCAGAACGCCCTTGGCCATTACTACACCCAGATTGAGTCCCAGAGTAAATGACATGAAGCACAGCGCCAGGAATCCGGCAATGGTTGTAACTGAACTGCCTGCGATGGAATTCAGCGTCTTGGCAATGGCATTTGCCATGGCATCATCACGCTCCATGCCCAGCTCGTACCGGTGTTCCTTGTAGCTGTGCCACAGGAATATGGAATAGTCCATGGTTACGGCCAGCTGCAGAACTGCTGCGATTGCCTTTGTAATATATGAAACATCACCCAGGAACAGGTTCGTTCCCATATTGTAAATAATGGTGATGCCGATTCCGATAACAAATACTATTGAAATGAGCCATGAATCAAGGAGCAGAGCCATGATCAGAATGGCGAGAATCGAAGCAATAGCCACGTAAATAGGCTCCTGCTTTTCACCCAGCATCTTTAGGTCTGTTACAAAAGCAGTCATGCCACTTACGAAGCACTGCTTGCCGCAGATGCTGCGGATTTCTTCCACAGCATTGATTGAGCCTTCATCCGAGGTAGGCGTATTGAAAAATACCGCCATCAGCGTCGAGTCGGTGTCCTTGTTGTTGTAGATTTCCGTCACACTGTCAGGCAGTATCTCCTGCGGCGTTGACAGATCCAGCACGCTGTCGTACCAGATTACATCCTCAACATGCTCAACATTTTCAATCTTCTTCTTTGCTGCAGCCACATCCTTGTCGCTCATGCCTTCAAACATGACCATGGCAAAACCGCCCTTGTTAAACTCATCAAGGAGAATCTCCTGACCTTCAACAGTCTCCATGCTATCCGGCAGATAATTCAGAATGTCGTAGTTTACAGGCGTTCTGAAATAGCCGATTGCAGCAGGAATAACAAGCAGCAAAGCTACGATTAAAATGATTTTTCGGTATTTAGTTACTTTTTCGCCAAACATTAGCATATGCATAATTAGTACACTCCTACAATTTAGAAGATAGCAAATCCTTGAAACCTTTGGTACAAACAAAAAAACACGCATGCACAAAATTTGTGCACACGTGTTAAAATGCTCAAAATCATGTCCTTGTTTCAGTACATGTTCAAATTATTTTCGTGCCAGATCCGACACTAAAGCTAAACTACATTACACGCTCAATGCTGTCGAAAACCGATTCAACCGTTCCTTCAAATACACTGCTGTAAAGAGCCGCCAGCTTCTCAGGCTTTTCCTTCATGTTCCCTTCTATCCACTCAAGAACCGCACCTATCAAAGCATTCTTATAGAAATCCGTCGCCAGAGCCAGCGTCTTGTCTGAATATGATTTTCCTCTGACCTTTTCGCGAATAACAATCATCGCGTGACGGTAAACCACTTCATTCAGGAATACATCCAGTTCCGCCCTGCTTACTGACTTGTAAACATGCTCAATCATACGCTTGTTGTTGTAGAGGAAATTCAGGCCTTCCAGGAAGCCGCCTTCCCAGTTTTCATCAGCCTGATAGATCTTAATAAGACGCTCTGTTTCCAGCACAAAATAGCGTGCAGCCAGCTCATAAACATCATGAAAATGATAATAGAACGTGTTTCTGGAAACACCGCATCTGTCAGTTATTTCTTTTACTGTAATCTTATCCAGAGGATATTCTTCAAGAAGCTCGGTCAAAGTTTCCAGAAGCGCCTTTTCAGTAAAGTTTGCCATTGAACTAGTCTCCCGGCCTGAGCCTATCTCTTGATTTTGCGTCTGACTCTGATGTAGTGAATTACCCCTATCAGCGCGATTACCGGCGATATGAGCATCAGCGCCATGCCGATTGTCATTATGTTCTGGTTGTTTACAAACTCAAACATTCCAATGCCCGCAGCGAAGGTGGCGATTGCCGTCCTGAAATAGGACAGAATCGTCTGGGAATTCGCCAGCGCGGTACGCTCATAAGCCAGACCCGTTCTGTACTCGGATAATTCAGTTCTTTCATAGGCCATCTCGTCCTGGGACGGGATGTTGTTCATATCTTTATCCTGATTCATTGTTTTACCTCTCAGATGCAGTTATTATACCAAATTAAAGATGCAAAACCAATAAATAAAGGCACCCTTATCAAAAGAGTGCCTTACTGGCGGAAGCGGTGGGATTCGAACCCACGTGCCCCGGAGGACAACCGCATTTCGAGTGCGGCTCGTTATGACCACTTCGATACGCTTCCAGGTTGTGTATGCCTTAGCAGTGTGCTTGCCTTTGCGACGTGTTCAAGTATAACGTAATTTAGGTCGCTTATCAATATCAAATATGGTATTATTGAAGGACAAAGGAGATAGAAATATGACTAGAAAACTGGACGTAATTGTGGCCAATCCGGCCGGAAACACAACCATTATGGTGCTTACGCCGACGGAAATCAGCGATTATCAGGAGGTGGCCAACAAGCTGCTCGAGATCGACTTCGGCAAGGAATACGGCGTGCGCTTTACCAAACCTGCTTCGGAGTCTGTACTGGGCGAACAGGTGGAATTTCTTCTGCCATATGATGCAAAAGCAGACCAGCTGCCTTCAATGAACATGTGCGGCCTGGAATTCTGCGGAAACGCATCCAGAGCCTTCGCATATTACAGGGCAAGCCACTGCGGTGACGGCGAATTACAGCCTGATGGCACGAAAAAGCTTCAGGTTAAGGTAAGCGGATGCGATTATCCCCTTACTGCATACATCGATGAGGATTTATTTGAAGCCAAAATTCAGATGCCTGTACCTGTAAACGTTATACCGTTTACTGCTGAAGAGCTTGAGCTTACTGATGAGAACCCTGAACTGGGAACCTGCTTCATGATCGACATGGACGGCATCTCTCATCTCATACTGAAGAACATTGAAGCTACGCCAGAGAAGTTTGACAGAATTAAAAATTATGTCTACCAAAAGTGTGGCAGCCTTGAGGCTTTTGGTGTAATGTTCCTGGACAAAATGTCCGAACGCATTACCCCTGTAGTTTACGTCAGAGACGTTGATACCACCTATTTTGAAGGAAGCTGTGCTTCCGGCACTACTGCTGCTGCATTCGGCATTGTATTTGACAAGGAAGACGGAGAATATGACTTCATATTCTCAGAGCCTGCAGGTACACTTCATGCGACAGTAACAAAAAAAGACAATATTATCACCGGCATTGACCTTTACGGCCTGCTGGAGTTATCGGATATTATTACAGTAGAAATATAAATCGGAGGAAAAAATGGACCCTAGAATTAAAGAACTGGCAGATCTGCTGACAGATTATTCATGCGACATTCAGCCCGGAGAAAAGGTGCTCATAAGCTATGAAGGCGATGACAGCAAAAACCTGGCAAGACAGCTGATAAAAAGCGTATATGCCAAAGGCGGCCTTCCATATGCTGAAATAAGAGATTCACAGATCACAAGAGAAATTCTCCTTGGATGCACTGAAGATCAGATAAAGTTCAAGGATGAATGCGACCTGGCACAGATGAAAGGCATGCAGGCTTACATAGCCATCAGAGGCAGCAACAACACTGCTGAGCTGGCTGACGTGCCATCAGACAAGCTGAACATGTATTACAAGCTCTCACGCCCTACTCTCGACTACAGAGTAAACGAAACCAAGTGGGTTGTCCTGAGATATCCGAACTACGCCATGGCCCAGCTGGCAAACAGCAGCCTGGAAGCCTTCGAAGACTTCTATTTCGATGTTTGCACCCTAGACTACAGGAAGATGAGCGAAGCAATGACTCCTCTGGTTGAGCTGATGAACAAAACCGACAAGGTTCAGATTAAGGGCCCGGGCACTGACCTGACATTCTCAATCAAGGGAATCGGAGCAGTTAAATGCGACGGTCTGCGCAACATTCCTGACGGCGAAGTCTACACTGCACCTGTCAGAGAATCAATGAACGGAATAATCTCCTACAATACTCCATCTGAGGAACAGGGATTCACATACGAAAACATCGTATTCGTGGTTGAAAACGGTAAAATCGTCAAGGCCACGGCCAACGACAACAAGAAAATCAACGACCTGCTGGACGTTGACGAAGGCGCAAGATACTTCGGCGAATTCGCAATCGGCGTTAACCCGTACATTCTCCATCCAATGAAGGACACCCTCTTCGATGAAAAGATTGCAGGCTCCTTCCACCTGACTCCGGGAATGTGCTACGAAGACGCACCAAACGGAAACAAGAGCGCCAACCACTGGGATCTGGTAATGATCCAGCGTCCTGAATACGGCGGCGGCGAAATCTGGTTCGACGACGTACTCATCCGCAAGGACGGCCTCTTCGTCCTTCCTGAGCTGGACGGCCTCAACCCGGAAAACCTCAAATAATCACTAATACAAAAGCAATATAAGACGGCAGCCGGATGGCTGCCGTTTTTGTGTTCTATAATTCAGATTCTACATTCTCAATGCCTTGACCTTCTTCAGGGTCTTGTTTCCGAATTTGCCGTCCTGCTTAATGCCCAGCTTCTTCTGCAGCTTTTTAACTGCCTTGATAGTAGCCGGTCCGTACTTGCCGCCGGTGGAAACGGGACATCCGCACCAGTTGAGAAGCTTCTGCAGGTTCTTGACCTGAGTGCCCTTGTCACCCTTTCTGAAATATCCGCGCTTCGGAATCTTAGGATAAGTACCGCTGTAAGCCTTCTTTGCCGTTGCCGATGTATCAGTCTGTGTCGATGATGCTCCCGAATTATCGGTAGCCGGTTCACTTACCTCCTCAGCCGGCTGTGCGGCCTGTGTTGAGCCTCCGATAGATGCAAAACCAAGGGTCTTCGTAGTTGAACCGCTGGACGATACCTTGAATTTATGAGATACCGTTACACTCTTTCCTGATGAATCCTTCGCAGTAACCTGATATGTATAAGTACCGTTTGAAAGCTTTGAGAACTTCATGTAGCTGTCCAGCTGGCTCAGCTTGGTAGCTGTTGATGAAGTGCTAATAGTCTTTGAATAAACGGCGCTTCCGCTGCTGTTTATGATCTTGCCGGTTATTGAAGTAACATTGTAATTGGAAATGGCATATCCCTTAACATCCATGCCCTTTCCGTTCTTCACTGCTGTCGGATAAGTGTATCCGCAGAGTGAAATGAATGAAGTTCCGGTTGCGCTGGCTGATGTGCCACTGTAAGTCTTGTAGTAATTTGAAAGACAGGTCTTGCCTCTTGATGCAGCTGTTGCAACTGTATTTGCCGGAATCTCATAGCACATGCACATTTCAGCTGCTGCAATGTATGCGCCCGTTGCATTATTCGGTACACTCTTAAGCGTTGTATAAACTGACTGATAACTGCTCTGCAGCTCCTTATTAAAGAATTCCAGCTGCATGGTAAGGTCACCGATTGATTTGTTCTGTGACTTGGCATAGCTGAGCAGATTTGATTTTCTGCCTGATGAGGTCCACTGGCAGAGTCCGTATCCCGCACTGTCAGAAGTGAACTTTGTGTACTTGCCGGAATCAACCCGGCTGGTATATTCGCTGTCTGAAAGTCCGATGCTCTTGTTATATGTATTCTGCAGATTGTTAGACGCCATGCCGCTCTCTGCATTGATGTTCGTCATTACTCCGCATGCTGCTGCAGTGTTCAGACCCATTCTCTGAGTCAGGTAATTGTAGATTGCCGCAGTATTCTCAGCTACAGTTGCCGCATAAACCTCTTCAACAAAGATTGACTTTACTGTATTTGCAAAGGCTTCAATGGATCCCTCTTCGTAGTTTTCCGGATCAACAGGCCCTTCCTCTTCAGTGTAGACCGGCTCGATTTCCTCTTCAGTGAGCATCGGCTCGATTTCCTCGTTCTCAGGTTCCTGCTTGTAAACAGTAATCCAAGGGACATCCATAATCTCGCTCAGCTCAGGCGAAAGCGTGTAATCACCGCCCCATACCGGCTTCATGGAATAGAAATAGAAATCCGTATTATCGTAGTCCTCAATAGCCTCCCAACTTACCGGAATCTCAGTAGCAGTACTGCTTCCATCCACGTAAACGCTCAGAGTATCAGGCAGATTCAGAGTCAGCTCATCTTCCGCAGGATTACCCTCATAGTAATAATCGCTGGTCTCCATTTCTGCAAAACCAGTAATCACTCCGTTTGAGGCAGCCTCAACGTCCGTTTCCGCAGCAAAAGTAACCTGCGGAATCAGGCTCAGAACCATCATTATTGATAATGTGATGCAAAGGATAAATTTCTTCATATATTCTCCGTATTAAATCCCCTTTTTATGCTTAAAATTATATCAAAAAAAGCCTTGAAATTTCAACGTTTCCAAGGCTTTTACTTTCTTAAAATATGTTTATGTTTTCAGCCCAGAATCAGGCCCGCAAAGCTCTCTCCTATTGCGGTTTCCTTCTCACCGTTTGTGAGCATTTCCGTGATGCTTGCACCGATGTCTGCGAAGCTTGATCTTGTTCCCAGATTGACTCCCTGTTTGAGCATTTTGCCTGTTCCCAGGCAGAAAATGTACTCTCTGGTGTGGTCGAAACCCGTGTGAATCGGGTCGTTGCCGTGGTCTGAGCACATGAAGAGAACATCATCGTCCTTCATTGCCGCCAGGATTTCAGGAAGACGTACATCAAAGTCTTCTATTGCTTTTGCATAGCCCTGTGGATCTCTTCGATGACCGTATTTGGAGTCAAAGTCAACCAGGTTCATGAAAATGAGCCCGTCGAAATCCTTGTTCAAGGCTTCAATGGTCTTGCTTACGCCATCGTCGTTGCTCTCAGTGTGAATAGCTTCGGTCACTCCGCTGCCGTTGAAGATGTCGCGGATTTTGCCTATGGCATATACGGTCTGGCCCGTTTCGCTGATCAGGTTCAGCATGGTGTCTTCAGGCGGAGAAACCGCATAGTCGTGCCTGTCGGCAGTTCGTGTTCTCTTGCCCTCTGCATCCTTGACATATGGGCGTGCAATAACGCGACCGCATGAATACTTGCCAACCAGCAGCGCTCTTGCCTTTTCACAAATATCGTAAAGCTCTTCGAGCGGAACCACATCGGTGTTTGCGGCAACCTGGAATACGCTGTCAGCCGAGGTGTACACGATAACCTTGCCGGTGCGCTCGTGCTCGTCGCCAAGTTCCTCGATTATTTCCGTACCCGAAGCGACGCAGTTGCCCAGGTATCCGCGGCCTGTCACCTTAACGAACTCATCCATGAGCTCCTGAGGGAAGCCGTCGTGATAGGTCTTGAACGGAACCTTAGTCTCGATACCGGCAATTTCCCAGTGGCCTGTTATGGTATCCTTGCCTGCCGATTTCTCAGCAAGACGGCAGAAAATACCGCTCGGCTCATCTATTGCCAGGCGTCCGCCTGCTACCTTTGATGTGTCAGCACCGCTGGTACTTGACGGGTCGCTGTCAATGTTCCCCATACCGAGGGCTCGAAGATTCGGTATATTCAGTTCACAGTTGTCCTGAATGTGGCCCAAAGTATCGGCGCCGGCATCACCGTAGTTTGCCGCGTCGGGAAGCTGTCCCACGCCAAGACTATCCAGTACAATAATTGTTGCTCTCATATCTTTATCCTTGCTCGCCTATTCTGGCGCCTATCTGATCTTCAGCGGCTTGCAGTTTAGATAGTCCGCCGAAACCAGCTTATAATTTATTCCGTGATAATTGCCCTGCATGGCGCTTCGGAAGCCCTCTTCGCCATGAATGTGGCCATAATATACTTCCTTGACACCAAAGTCTTCAAACTTCTGCATGAAGCCACTGAATGAGCTTGCTTTGGCAGCCGGTGGGAAATGCAGAAATCCGATTTTCTCTGCATCTGCCGGAGCGCTTGAAAGCGATGACTCGAGGCGAATTATCTCACGGTTGTATATTTTCTCGTCTGCCTCACCGAAATCATCATCGTCCGGCGTAATCCAGCCGCGTGAGCCGCAGATCCAGAGGCCTTCAACCTCTATGCTGTCATACTGTAGGAATGTGATGGAATCGTACATGGCATTGAGCTTGGTAATGCCCGCCCACCAGAGATCGTGGTTGCCTTTGAGCAGCACCTTATGACCGGGCAGTTTATCCACCCAGTCCAGATCGTGAGCCGCCTCTTCGAGCTTCAGGCCCCATGATATGTCGCCTGCCACAATGACAGTGTCTTTGTCAGTAACAGTGGCCTGCCAGTTTTCCCTGATGCGCTCCTCGTGATTAAACCAGCGGTCGCCAAAGACGTCCATCGGCTTATCAGTGCCAGATGCCGTGGAAAGGTGCAGGTCACCAATTGCAAATATACTCATCTATTACCTCTAATTGCTGCGCTATTCATCGCCGCGCGACGCCTTATCCAGCGCCTTTTGCAAAGTTCTCGTTCTCGTTCCCACCAGATTCTCCAGCTCGCTCTGTGCCGCATCCAGCTTTCTCTGAACATCGCTCAGACTGCCGCTGAACTTGGCAAACTCGGTCCTTACCTTTTCCAGTGTGTCCCAGACCTCGCCTGATGACTGCTGCAGCGCCAAGGATTTGAATCCAAGCTGGAAGCTGTTCAGCATTGCCGCCATGGTCGTCGGTCCCGCAACATTCACACGGAACTCACGCTGTATCACCTCAACCAGGTTCAACCTGAGAACCTCAGCGTACAGTCCCTCAAAAGGCAAAAACATTATTGCAAAATCAGTCGTGTACGGTGGGTAAATGTATTTTTCCCTGATATCCTTTGCCGCCTTCAGTATGGCGCGCTTCAGGTTATCAGATGTTTTCCTGATTACTTCTCTGTCGCCCAGATCATAGGCGTCCAGAAGATTAATGTATGCGTCTCCCGGAAACTTGGAGTCAATAGGCAGATATACGAAGCTGCCATCCTCAGCCGGGAACTTTACGGCAAATTCAACCCGCTCGGTATTGCCTTTGACCGCCACATTCTCCTCATACTGATCCTTCGCCAGTATATCATCGAGAATAGCTCCCAGCTGCAGCTCACCCATGATTCCCCTGGATTTCACATTGGTCATTAGGCGCTTCAGGTCGCTGACTCCGGTACTCAGGCTCTTCATTTCACCAAGGCTGGTGTTGACCTGTGCCATTGACTCATTGAGCTGCCTGTTGAGCTCGCTGATGCGTGCATTCTGCTCAGCGATTTTCATGCTCTGGTCGTTGAGCTGGGTCGATTGCTCATTGAGCTTTGTCGACTGTTCGGTTAGTCGTGTTGCCTGCTCGCTTAACTGGCTCCTCTGGCTGCTTTTGCCTGAAATCATCAGGATTATGAGCACTATAAGCAGCACGATCACCACTGCGAGGGCTATAATCAGCCCAATTGTCATAATATCCATATCTAATCCTCCCCTGTTTACGATTATTCTATATTTTGTTAAAAAATAGTCCTCTATTTAACGATTTTATAGAAAATAATGGCTTGATTTTGCATTCGTTCTATAAAATACTCAAAATAACGTCCAAATATGAGATTAATATAGAATCAAGTTTTGATATTCTATAAAAAGTCGATTACCTCTTCATTAAACAGACTTTTTATAGAATGATTTAATGTTACTTCGCTATATTCTATAATTAAGCGAAATTAAGACATAAAACATGCAATAATATAGAATCCGTGAGTCCCTACTTCAAATCATCATAAGTCTTATACTGAATTCCGCCGAAATCTTCGCTGTCGTTGATGTCTTCGGCGTATTCAACCAGGTCTGAATACAGAATGTCCATGTCACGCAGCTGGTTGTTGAATTCTTCGCGGGATGACTTGACCTTGTTGAAGGATTCCTTGTAATCGCCGTATGAAATCTTGGCGCCTTCGGCCTTGTCCTGAAGAATCAGCTCCATCTGAATGTAGTTGTCGCAAACGGCACTGAATCCCAGCAGGCATTTCTCGAAAGCAGACAGCAGGTTTGCTGCCTGAATGTCATCGTCGGGAATTTCGACTGCCTTAGGGTTAATCTTCTGTGCTCTGTTTTTAACTTTTCGTATTTTTTCTACATGGCCCAGGTAGTCCTTTTTCTTGGCGATTGTTCGAAACTTCGAGTCGACCATGATCTTGTTTTCGATTTCTTTGAGTTCTTCAACTGACTGAATGCTGAATTTGTCAATCATCTTCATGAGATGGGTTCTGTGTTCCATTTCTATCTCCTTAATTATGAAAGTGTGCCAAAAGGAGCCGCCCTTCTGACACATTTATTATATCAATCGATAATGTCTTTTACAACTTCTCCGGCAATGAGAAGTCCCGCCACTGACGGCACGAAGCTGATGCTGCCGCCGCGCTCGCCCTTAGGCTCTTCTTCGGAATACAGCACCTTCACTCCGGTGATTCCGCGGTTCTTCAGCTCCTTGCGCATAACCTTGGCCAGGGGGCAGACTTTCGTCTTCTCAATGGTCGTAATTCTGAATGCACCGCCGTCCAGTTTGCCGCCGGTTCCCATGGACGAAATCACGGGCACGCCGGCGTCTCCGGCGCACTGAATAATCTCCAGCTTTGCGGTCACCGTATCAACGGCGTCTACTACATAATCGTATGATGCAAAATCAAGGCCGCCATGTTCGCCCGGCAGGAAGAACATCTCCTTTGTTTCAACCTGACATGCCGGATTAATATCGCGCATTCTCTCCGCCATGACCTCAACCTTTGATCTTCCGATAGTGCTTGTCAGCGCAGGAATCTGCCTGTTCAAATTGGTCTCATCAACAACATCCTTATCCACTATTGTAATCGCTCCGATGCCTGCTCTGGCAAGGCCTTCGGCAACATAGCTGCCGACTCCGCCAACGCCAAAAAGCAGCACTTTGGCACCGGCAAGTCTGGCAAGTGCATCAGCACCGATTAATCGTTCTGTTCGTTCAAATTGATTGGCCATCAATGAATTCCTTTCTATTTATCGGTGCACTCTTTGGCAACCTTATATGCAACATCTCCCGTATATCCACGGCCTGCAAGCCTCCGTGCAATCTTAGCGCGAAGCTTCTGTATATCCTCGTATTCAAGGGCAGAAACATCAATTCCCCCAACTATGTTTCGGCCGATTTTCAAAGCCATTTCGTACTCGTCAGGCAGTTCTTCAAGCTCATCAATGGCAGCGGCAATAGTATCCCGGTTGACACCCTTTTCACTCAGCTCTCTGCGGATGCGAGCCATGCCGCGTCCCTTTTCGAAACCCAGTTCAATATACATGCGCGCGAAATTCAGGTCATCGATGTAGTGGTATTCCTCAAGCTGTGCAAGGGCTTCGGCGATTTCATCCTCAGCGTATTCCTTGCCTTTGAGATACTGCTCCACCTGATGCCTGGTGCGCGGTTTGATATTCAGATATTTCAGTGCTCTGTCCAGTGCGGTCATAAATTATGCCTCGCTTTTACACACTATATTCATCCCCTGCAGTAGCCACAATGCAGCTGTCTCCCAGGCGGGTTTTCAGGTCGCAGATTGCCTTGATTCCGGTGCAGTGAACAGGCATAACGCAGTCCATGTTTTCGGCTGCAATCTCGTCTACTACGCGGGCACGATCTTCATCGCTTGCGCTATACAAATGCATGCCGGCAACCATAACCGCTACACGTTCGCCCGGGAACATGCTTTTGCCTGCATTGAGCGCATTAATTACACCACGGTGGCTACAGCCCGAGAAGATATAAAGGCCTTCAGGTTCGCGGATTACCAGGCATTGCTCGTGGGACATGTCATCGGGCACAAGACCCTGGTCGTTCACGGAAACAACGGGTTCTCCCGGTCCAACGCAGAAGAAATTCTCCGTCGGTACGAAGTCATCCGGAATCGGAACTGTGCCTGTCACAACAATATTCTCTGTAATATCAGTTCTTCCCTCGGTAAATCTCAGTGCCGGTGACAGCTCCTTCAGCTGATCATCGGTCCACATGATGCTGCATGGTTCCTTGTCAATTTCGCCGTTTTCCATGCCGTACGAAACGCGCAGCGCATTGCGGTGAATGTAAATCGGAGCGTTCGGGTTAATCTGATGGAACAGCGGGAATCCGCCGGTGTGATCGTAATGCCCGTGGCTAACTACCGCAAAATCAATAGCGCCTAGATTAATTCCCATGGTCTTCGCATTATCCAGAATCAGATTGGTCGCGCCGGCGTCAAAGAGAATCTTCTTCCCTTGGGTCTCAATGTAAACAGAGAGCCCGTGCTCGGCAACAACGCCCGGATTATCGGTTTTATTTTCTATAAGAAATCTGAATTTCATCTAAATCTACTCCTCTCTCAGCGCACACCGCGCAAAAGCAATCTTCAGCACTTTCGCCATCCCCTGCAAAATCCAGCTTCAGTTCCCTGAACTCAACATCTTCAAGCTGCATAACATCAAGCCCAGAAGCCACCTGTCCAAGGCCGTCTCCGGTATACTTGGCGTAGGCTTCCTTCCTGGTCCACAGGCTGAAGAATAAGTCCGAAGCATTATCTCCGCCGGCTGCCAGAGCAGCAGCAACAAGCTCCGCCTCAGCCGGGCTGAAAAACCGTGCCGCAATCTTCACGGCATCGAGTTCCTTGCGCTGCTGAATATCCAGGCCAACGTTGCAGTCAGCAACAAGCAGGCCGAACAAGTTTCCAGTGTGACTCACGGAAATGTGCGGAACCGAAGCACCGTCAGCCGCACTGCAGTTCAAACCGTCAAGCTCAACAAACGGCTTCCCGCCATCTTCACGCTGAACAACAATCTCATCCCCAAGGCACAACGCAATCAGACAATCCGTCAGCTCGCTGCCCTTGAGTTCCGGAAATATTGACTTGTAATCTTCAATAATAAACAGTTTCATATAAAGTTTATAACAAAAAAAATCTAAAAAACGGCACCAAAATTAGTGCCGTTTCCCCCACAAAAATAAATTAGAAATCAGTCTGCTTCCGCAGTACTATTCCTGTTCCTTCAGACGAGCTAAAATTCTCTGATAACCGTCTGCTCCGTAAACAAGGCACTTGTTGATTCTGCTGATTGTTGCAGTCGAAGCATTTGTAATGGATTCGATCTCATTATAGG
>JAUNIQ010000147.1 GCA_030535275.1 Bacillota bacterium
CCGCTTGAAAGACCCGGAAGGGCGGCGAAAACATCTCGAAACAATCAGGCTACGGGCAGAGCAGGTAGTGAGGGAGGAGCTTACCACCAGCTGACGCTTGAAGAGCTGTTCGGAAACCTTTCAACAAGCGTAGAAGAGCATGAAGTCTTCCCACCACTTGAAAGCATACAAATTGAGAATACATCAAAGGCAGAGGATATTGAGTCCCCTGCCTTTTCTATTGCCGATGAGGATGTAGAAGACGTTTTACGCCTTGGGACTGGAAGACCCAATGGGAAACTCAGAGTATATGACCACTATCTGTTTTCTACAGACAATAAAGAGAGAGCTGTGTGGCTGCGGAAAGAGTATGCCTATGGAACGAGGGAGATCACGGTGCAAGGTCATCCTGGGCAACTGGATATAAATTCAAGGAACATAATTGTCAGCATCCCATCAGAAAATGTGCAGAAAAAGCTCTCCTTCAGGCAGGCCGACGAGTTGGTAAAGGAGATGGTCGATGAAAAACGGTACCTTACAAATGATGAAGAGGCACTTTATAACCGCATTAAGAATGACTATACAGGGGAAGGATTCAAATACCGAGAGGAAGACAAGGTAAAGCTTGATGACGGGAATGAATATACCATTACCAGAATCAATGCAATAGACGTAAGCCTCAGGGGCAAGAACAGCGTCATCAGCATTAACAAGGCGGAGTTTTCTGAACGTGTTACTGCCCTACTGTCAAGAGACAACAGCCTGGTACAGGATGACAGGAATACCGTATCGAAAGAAGAACTTGTCCTGACAGAAGAAGAAATCGGAAATGTATTGCGTATCCCTGCTGAAATCGTAAACAGCAAGGTAAGAATATGGGCATTGTACCAGAACGAGCCGGATAAGGGGAAGAGGCTGGCATTCATCAAGGCCGAGTACCTCTTGGGACGCGATTACCATGTAAATTTTGGGAGAGTGCTGGCTGACAAAACGAAAAACTGTGCAGTCGAATACCAGGATGAAGGAATATCCGTAAAAGGGACAGACGGGTTTGTTGCAAGATCAGAATGGATACCGTGGGAGGAAGCTGAAAGCCGAATTGGTACGCTTATTACCCAGGATCACTATCTGGGTAAAGCTGAAAAGGAGTACGCAGAACGGATTGCCTCCGTTTCAGCAGATGGAAAGCCATCGTATCCGGCACCGTACTATGACTACCTGAGAACGTTCCAGATCACGGATGAGGAGATAGACCATTATTACCAGAAGAATGCTGGGCTTAGACTGCGGCTCATGTACGAAGAAAGCAATTCAAGTAAGGAGCGCGTTGATGCACTGAAAAACGCTTATGGGATTAGCGGAGGTTCCTATACATTCAGCTTTGGCGCATCCGGCTGGTATGACATGTCTGCAAAAGGATTGAAATTTACAGTCGCAAATACAGTCGGGAATGAAAAAGAATTTTCATGGAACACTGTTGATCAAAGGCTCGAGAGTCTTGTAAAAAATAAAAAGCTCCTGTCAGAAGGGAAAGAAGCGCTCTTCGAAAGGCTTATGGCATCCCCTGTAGAGTCGTACCCTTATGCAGAAGGGGATCACGTAACGTCAAAGAGCCATGGCATAGAGTATGTCATCCGTTCTGTTGACAAGCTGTATGTTACATATAGCAGGATCGTCAACGATAATGGCGCTCAATACGCAGACTTCTCTGTGAATTCTACGGACAGGGAAGCATTCCAGGCAGAATACACGAAGGTATTGCCTGTACTGGAGAAAGAAGAACCCGAAGGGATCTCGGCTCATGAGCAGAAAGGACAGGGGGCAGGCGGTATAACGCAGGAAGAAGGCAAGGACGAAAGCCAGGTAATCCGCAATGAAGAGCTGTTGAACCGTTTGAAATCCGATTGCGACTATTTCATCCAATATGCTGACGGGGATGAAAGAAAGCTTTATGCAGGCTCGGTCAAGGCACAGATCAGCCTGATGATGGATATTTATAACGGGCTGGATGAGAAGCCGGACTGGATCGGGATGGAAGAAATCAGCCGTTACGAGTCCGAGATGCTTGGTGTCCTTGAAGAGAGAAAGGCAAGGGAAGAAACCGAACCGAGACAGGGAGAAAGCCCAAGGCAGAATGAAAATAGTGCATCAGCTGGCCAGGGGAGGGCAAAAGAGGAGGCATCCGCGCCTGATAGCAGCAAGGAAGAGGCCAAGGGTATCCCTGTCCCAGCAGGGAACTTCCATATTACCGATATGCACCTGGGCGAGGGAGGACCCAAGGCAAAGTTCCGTAGAAATATCGCCGCAATCAAGCTGCTTAAGCAGATTGAGAAGGAAGGCCGGGCAGCAACAGAAGAAGAACAGGAAATCCTATCTATGTATGTCGGCTGGGGCGGACTTCCAGATGCATTTGATGCAGGAAAGGCAGATTGGTCAAGCGAATATGCGGAGCTGAAAGAAT
>JAUNIQ010000148.1 GCA_030535275.1 Bacillota bacterium
CTGCAGTAGAAGAAGCACCTGCTGAAGAACCAGTAGCAGAAGAAGCTCCAGCTGAAGAAGTTGAAGCGTAAGCTGAACAATACTGAATAAACAAAAGAACCGGTTATCCGGTTCTTTTTTTATATAAACCGCGCGCAAATTGGGCTAACGCGGTTGGGGAAATGAACACTAGGCTCATTTCGATGCATTGATAAGTTCCCTGGCAGAAGCCAGTGTAGTATCTGTGATATTTTCACCACCAAGAAGTCTGGCGATTTCGGAAACCTTTTCCTCATCACTGAGAGCCTCGACTGTTGTATAGGCCATGGCCTCATCCGAATGCTTAGATATTCGATAGTTGCTGGTTCCATATGCAGCAATCTGAGGCAGGTGAGTGATGCAGATTATCTGATGGGATTCTGCTATTTCACGAAGCTTTCTGCCTACAACCGAGGCGGCAATTCCGCTGATACCGCTGTCAATTTCATCAAATATCATTGTAGGTATTTCATCGTAATCGCCGATTATTTTCTTGAAGGCAAGCATGATTCTGGACATTTCGCCCCCAGAGGCTATTCTGCTCAGCGGCTTCAGCGGCTCACCCTTGTTTGTGGTAATAAGGAATTCAACGATGTCAGCTCCTTCGGCACTGAAGCTGTCGGCATTTTTGAAGTCTATTGCAAAGGCAGAGTCGCTGAAATTCAGCTGCATGAGCTGTTCCGAAATCAGTTTTTCAAGCTCTGCTGCGGATTCCTTTCTTGCATCACTAAGCTTATTGCAGGCTCCCGAAAGGGCAATGCCGGTCTTTTTGATTTTCTCCTCAAGTCCCCTGATTTCATCATCGGCATTTTCAATATGTGACAGGCGTTCTTCCAGTTCTTCAGCATATTCAATAAGCTGAGGGATTGTTTTGCCGTGCTTGGTCTTCAGCTTGCTTATCAGTTCAGCGCGGGCAATGGCCTGATCCAGCGCTTCAGGATCAAATACAGCCTTATCGCGACAGTCTCTTATTTCTGAACATGCATCTTCATATTCATAATAGAGGCTGGTCATTCTGCTGCTCAGTTCATTAAGCTGGCTGCTGTATTCCGAAGTTTCGGCAAGCATATCTGAAACCTGCTTCATTGCCGAAAGAAGGGAAAATTCACTTTCTGAAGCGACCTGATAGGCGCCTGCCAGATTCTCGAAGATTTTTTCACTGTTCTGCAGAAGAGCTATTTCGGAATCCAGTTCATCGTCTTCGCCTTCTCTCAGATGTGCCTCCCTGAGTTCCTGAAGTTCATAGGACATGAAATCCTTCTGTCTCTGACCTTCAGCCTGATCAGCCTTTAGCTTTGAGAGTTCACTGTTAAAGTGAGTGTACTCATTAAAGAGAAGAGTTACAGAGCCTTTGGCAGGAACTATTTTGTCTTTGCGATAGAGGTCCACAAGACGGATATGATTTTCCGGATTGAGAAGGGACTGGTGATCATACTGACCGTGAATGTCAGCCAGCTTTCTGCAGAGTTCTGAAAGAGTTCCCAGAGTTACTATCTCATCGTTGATTCGACAGGTGCTGCGTCCGTTTGCAGCCACCTCACGCGTGATTATGTATTCCTGGCCTTCATAGTCGGCAACCATCTGTATTGTTGCCTTATCGCAGCCGGAACGAACAAAAGCAGTGTCTGCCCGGCTGCCAAGAGCCAGGCTCACTGCTTCAATTACAATAGATTTACCGGCGCCTGTTTCACCGGTAACAATATTAAGTCCATCATTGAATTCAACGTCAACGTTTTCAATGATAGCAAAGTTTCTAATCCTTATGTTTCTAATCATTACTAACCCCTTGGCATATTATTTGTTGAGCATCTTTTCAAGAAAATCAACAACGTAATCCGTGTTGGACGGATCGTCAACAACCAGAAGCAGGGTATTGTCGCCTGCAACTGTGCCGATTACATGCTGAAGTCCCATGGAGTCAAGTGTTTCGCCTGCTGCATTGGCACAGCCTGAGAGACATTTAAGCAGAACGATGTTTCCGGATTTGTCGATTGAACGTACCGTGCTTCTGTAAATGTCGTGGAGTCTGTCAGGTACAGGGCCATCGCCGCCTGAGGATACTGCATATTTATACTTTCCTGAAGAGGCGAGTGTTTTTACCAGCTGCAGTTCCTTGATGTCACGGGAGATGGTTGCCTGAGTCACTTCATAGCCATAATCTCTGAGCATGGCGACCAGCTTGTCCTGTGTTTCGATTTCGTGATTCTCAATGAGTTCCAGTATTTTGTTCTGTCTTGAGATGCGCATTAAAGGTTCCTCCTAAGTGTTTCCCCCCACAAAAGAGAAATAAACTTACAGTGCCGAATTTGTGTAGGGCAATTATATCATAAAGCTGCAATGTTTCCAACATTTTACTTTTTAGCTTGAATGAAAATGTAAATCCTAGTAACACCGTCTAATTTAAGGTTAGGCGG
>JAUNIQ010000149.1:0-1448 GCA_030535275.1 Bacillota bacterium
TCATTAGTTTCAGCTGCGCAAATACCTGTTGATACTTCTTCCAGATCAGCAGTGTCATCAACGAATGAGCATGAGTTTCCTGCTCCTACGCCGAATGCTGGAGTTCCGGAGCTGTATGCTGCCTTAACCATTGCTGCACCACCTGTTGCAACAACATAGTCAACAGCGTCCATGAGGATATCTGTACCTTCGAGTGATGGCTTTTCGATGCACTGAAGCAGATCCTTTGGATATCCCAGACGTCCAAGCAGTTCTCTCAGATCGTTAACTACGAAGTTTGTAACTCTCTTTGTTCTTGGATGTGGTGAGAAAATGATTGCATTCTTTGACATAAGTCCGAACATAGTGTGAGCTGTGATCAGTCCTTCAGGAACTGTCATAGGTACCAGTGAAGCAACTACGCCCAGAGGCTTAGCGATCTTAACCAGTGACTTGTCAGGTTCTTCTTCGATAACGCCTACTGACTTAACATCATCAAGCTGTGCTGCCAGTCCTAATGGACGAACAGTGTTTCTGATAATCTTACTTTCAAGTCTTCCGCTTCCACCGTTTTCAGTGTAGAGAGCCTTTGACCAGATTTCTGCTCTTTCGCATGCCAGATATGCAATTGATTTACAAAGTTTTACTACATCTTCCTGAGTAAGGTCTTCGATTTCCTTCATTGCTGCTCTTCCTTTTTCGAGCATTTCGTCAACCATTACTTTGATTTCTTTCAGTTCAGCTTCTGTTTTAGCCATTTTTCTATTCTCCCTTCTGTCTTGTATTGTTACCCAATCTGTTCCATAAGTCTGGCCTTGTTAGCCTGGACTTTTTCATTAACCTGGGCAAATAAACTGTTTCCTTTAGCATCCATGCTGCATACGAGTGGTCCTAATTCCTTGAAGATCATCTTTACTCCAAGATTTGCAGCCATATCTTCCCAGAATGTTTCAGTTGTCTCCTCTACTGCCTGTGTGCAGAGTTGGCAGCAACCACCAATCTGAGCCAGATATACGCAGCCCACTTCTTCCATTGCATCCAGTGTTGCCTGGTCCATGCCGCCCTTGCCGATTACAGCTCTTACTCCGAAATTACGGATGAATTCTGGTTCGTATGGGTTTACACCAGCACTAGTTGATGCTCCTAAAAATTCACAGTGATGTCCGCCGTCCTCTGTGTCTGAAAGACAAGTGTAGCAGTGATAAAGTGCCATATCCTTTACGTCAAAAGGTAATTCCTTGCCTTCCTTCTTATATTCGTTTGCTCTTCTGTGAGCAGGTCCAAGCAGCTGTACGATTTCTCCTGATAAATATACGATATCACCGAGTTCCAGATCTTTTACATCTGCTTCTGAAAGCGGTAAATTTAAATGCTTTTCCATTTGCTTCCTCCTTGCGATTCGTTTCTATATTATAGGTATTCGATACGGCCGTCGCCATAGAGACGAGCAGTCTTTCTGTGAACGTCCC
>JAUNIQ010000149.1:1458-2397 GCA_030535275.1 Bacillota bacterium
GGAAGTACATAAGTACCTGTATTACCATATTCGATGTTAACTGCTAAGCAAGTAGTTCTGCCGCCGAGTCCCATAGGTCCTATTCCAAGAGAGTTAATCATCTCGAAAAGTTCTTCTTCTGCTTCTGCTACAACAGGGTCTGAATTTCTAACATTCAGAGGACGCATTACAGCAGTCTTGGCAAGATCATTTACTGATTCATACATGCCGCCTAAACCAATACCTACTACCATAGGTGGGCATGGCTTGCAGCCTGCTTCTGCTACTACGTTCAGGATGAACTTCTTAACTTCTGAGAAAGGTGTTGATCCTGTAAAGATGTTAATCTGTGAGCACAGGTCTCCGCCGCCTCCTGTTGGCATTCCTATAATTTCAACGTAGTCTGCGCCCGGAATCATATCCCAGTGCATAATAGGGTTATTAGGTCCTACACCTGTTCCGCTGTTTTCTCTAGTAATCG
The DNA here is from genome assembly GCA_030535275.1 of Bacillota bacterium. GTDB lineage: Bacteria > Bacillota > Clostridia > Peptostreptococcales > Anaerovoracaceae > Lentihominibacter. Next base: position 1,919 of record JAUNIQ010000149.1, read on the forward strand.
GATGTACGCTGTGCGGAATTGTAGGCAGTTTTCTTGTTGCCTCTGCAGTTCCTTCTGCCAGAGCTTTTTCTATATCGGCATCGATTTTAACTTCTGTACCGATTCTTACTTTATATGAAGAGATTCCTGTGTCCTGGCAGACAACAGATCTGGTTGATTCAGCGAGTTCTGCATTTAACAGAATCTTATCAAGCTGGAATTTTGCCAGTTCAGATGTTTCCGCATCACGCATCTCTTTAAGCCTATCCTTTACGTCATCAGGAATGCACATAAGAGATTCGCCATATAAACGTTCTCCCACTTCCCTGACCATTTCATTAGTAATGCTCATGATAGTGTTCTCTCCTTTTCTTAATAAAATCTATTAATGATTGTATAACTTACTTTTCCAAATTATTTGTAATATGCTGTTTGCTCTTTTATCATTCGTAAAACATGGGTTTCAACAAGTGCTTCGCCTGTAGTACGCGAAGCACTTG
>JAUNIQ010000031.1 GCA_030535275.1 Bacillota bacterium
ATGGCATTTTCATCGATTTTCTTATCGGTCTTCAGGCTGCCATCTGCTATCTGCTCAGCTATGTAATCGTATACGTGATCTTTCAGCGTTTTGAATCTCATGAGTTTCCTCCATAAGGGTTTTAAAACATTTCTGCTGTTTGATTGCTGTTGACATATAAAATATATAATATACAATATATTTTAGCAATATTATTATGACTTATTTTTTATTTAGGAGGAGAAATAATGAAAAAATTCAACAATGTTATCGTAAGGAGACCTTGCAAGGCAGTCTGCGATGGTATCACATCAGCACCTGAACTTGGACAGCCGATTTACGAGAAGGCACTTAAGCAGCACGATGCATACATCGAAGCTCTCAAGAAGTGCGGCGTAGAGGTAACTGTTCTTGAAGCTGATGAGAGATATCCTGACTCATGCTTTGTTGAGGACCCTGCACTTATTACTAAAGCCTGTGCAATCATCACAAACCCTGGTGCTGAGTCAAGAAACGGAGAAAAGGATGAAATAATCGGTGCAATCAGAAAGTTCTTCCCTGAAGACAAGATTGAATATATCAAGGCCCCGGGAACTCTGGAAGGTGGAGATGTAATGATGGTTGAAGATACTTTCTACGTTGGTCTTTCAGCAAGAACCAATGAAGAAGGTATCAGACAGCTGGGAGAAATCCTGAACAAGTACGGCATGAAGTGCGTACAGGTTCCTCTTGAAAAGGTTCTTCACCTGAAGACCGGAGTGAACTATCTGGAACACAACAACATGCTGGTTTCAGGCGAATTCATCACTAAGCCTGATTTCGCAGATTACAACAAGGTAATCGTTCCTGAAGAAGAAGCTTACGGTGCAAACTGCATCTGGATGAACGAGACAGTAATCGTTCCTGAAGGATACCCTACAGTACTGAAAGCTGTTCAGGATCTGGGATATGAAACACTTATCGTTGACACATCAGAATTCAGAAAGATTGACGGCGGACTTTCATGCCTGTCACTGAGATTCTGGGCATAATTGATATTATGGAATTAGGAGAATAAAAATGGACAATAATCAGAAAACACTGGGCATGATACCTCTAGTGTTCTTCTCCGTAGGCTGTACGCTGGCTTCCGGAGTGTTCGCTATTTCAGGTGACTATGCCTATGCGGGTGCATACACCCTAGGAACAATCATCGGCTGGGCAATTACATTTGTCGGAATGCTTGGACTAGTAGGTTGTTTCTTCAGACTTACAATAGTAAAACCTGAGCTTACATCAGGTATCTACAGTTACGCTAAAGCCGGCTTCGGCGAATTCATCGGTTTCCAGAGTGCATGGGGATACTGGATTTCAGCCGTACTGGCATATGTAACTTTCTCAACAGGCTTCCTGGGTTCACTGTCAGAACTGCTGCCATTCTTGGGAGACGGCATGAACTTCGCTTCTCTCATAATCGGTTCGGTAATTCTGTGGCTGCTGGTATGGCTGCTGCTGAACGGTGTAAACCAGGCAGTAATAATCAATGCCGTAGCTGTAATATTCAAGTGCCTGCCAATCCTCTTCCTGGTAATCGCAGCACTGGTAGCAGGTGCATTCAGCTGGGATACATTTACTGCAAACTTCACAGGCGAAGGCAGCGGAATGTCAGTATTTGAACAGGCAAAGGCATGCATATTCACAACAGTATGGGTATTCATCGGTATTGAAGGCGCAGTTGTAATTTCAACAAGAGCCAAGACTACAAAGCTTGCAGGAAAGGCTTCAATCATTTCATTCGTTTCACTGTTTGCTCTGTACTTCATAATCTCAATGCTCTCAATGGGCGTTGCCGATCATGACACTCTGTGCTCATTTACTGACAACTACACATTCTCAATGGCCGGCGTAATGGAATACATCGTTGGACCTTGGGGTGCTACACTTGTAAACGTGGCAGCCGTAATTTCAATCGGATGCGCACTGCTGACATATGTAATTCTTGTTTCAGATTCAGCATTCGGACCTGCAAACATGAACTGCTTCCCTAAGATCTTCGTTAAGAAGAACAAGAAGGATCAGCCTACATATTCAATCATATTCGGTGCAATCTTTGTTGAAATCTTCATGATTGTTGCTACTATCAGTGCAGCTTCATATCAGAACTGCTACTATCTGTCAACAATCGCAATCATGATTCCTTACATGCTGTCAGCATTCTATGCATTCAAGCTTTCATGCACAGGAGAACTAACTTCAGGTCAGTCCGGCAGCGGCAAGATGTGGACATGGATCGCAGCAATTATCGGATCAATCTACGGAATCTGGATGCTCTACGCTTCCTCATTCTCATACATCCTGGTATGCGCTCTCATGTATCTGCCTGGCTCAGTTCTTTATTTCCTCAAGAGAAAAGAAGATGGCGGAAAGCTCTTCCCGAAGGCATACGACCTTGGTGCATTCATCGTTGTAGCAGCACTGTTTGTACTGTTCTTCATTCTGGTTGCATCCGGTAACGAATTTGTGCTTTCAGGATTCTAAAAACAGAAAAGTTAAAATGGCAGGGGCAAGCCCTTGCCATTTTTTATGCTATAATACTAAACATGACCGATAACAGATATACAAACGACTTCAGGGGTTCACTGCTGCTGGTGCTGGCAGCCCTGGTATGGGGAAGCTGCCTGGTGGCACAGAAATCCGGAACTGAATATATAGGAGCCGCAACATTTGTTGGAATCAGATCACTTATAAGTGGTCTTGTTCTGCTTGCCGTTGTTGGATTCATGGGAAGAGGGGACCGCGCAAAAGCAGACAGGACCCCTGGTGCAGGGCGCAGGGAAATGCTGATTGCGGCACTGTGCTGTGGAGTGTTCTGCTTCGCTTCCATGTACATTCAGCAGATTGGCGTGGAATTTACAAGTGTGGGAAAAGCCGGATTCATTACGGCTCTTTACATTCTCATAATTCCTGTAATGGGCATGATATGGGGCAGAATTCCGGGCCTTAAAATCTGGATAAGTGTAGCCATAGCCATCATCGGTCTTTATCTCATGTGTCTCAGCGGAGGCTTCGGTTCTGTCAACAAGGGTGATGTGCTGACATTCATAGGGGCAATACTTCTCTCATGTCATTTCTACTGCATCGACTATTTTGTGGGCAAAGTGGATCCCATAAAGCTATCCTGTTATCAGTTCCTGGTTACGGGAATAATATGCATGCCGATTGCATTTCTGACAGAAGATATTAATCCGGAACTGATTCTGGACTGCGCTCTGCCGATTCTTTATGCGGGCGTCTGTTCCGGTGCGATGGGATATACATTCCAGATGGTTGGACAGCAGACCGTGGAACCAACCAGAGCATGTCTTCTCATGTCGACGGAATCAATGTTTTCACTGCTTTCAGGAATGGTGGTGCTGGGTGAAGTGCTGACGGGTCGTGAATATATGGGATGCGGCCTCATGTTCATTGCAATAATGCTGTCTCAGATGCCTGACAGAAAGCATAATAAACCTTGACATTTCAACGGTTTAATGGTATTTTAGCACGGTACGTTCAAATACGAATGGGGTCGTAAGACCGCATCAGGAGGAGAAAGTATCATATGGAAATAGAACTGAAATTCAATATCCCAAGCGGCACGGTTGCTGCACAGATCTGGGATAATGAACTTTTTAGGAAATCAGAGGAAGAAGGCAGCAGAGAAGAACTCTACATGGATGCCAAGTACTTTGATACCGAGAACTGCGACCTGGCTAAGAACGATATAGCATACAGAGTCAGAAAAGAGGGCGACAGACATGTTGCCGCACTCAAGTGGAAGGGCCACAGTGAAGACGGTCTTCACGTCAGAGAGGAAATCAATGTTCCCGTAGACAGCGATTTTCCGAATCCTTCTGTATTCAGAGAAAGCAATGTGGGCAGTCAGGTGATGGAACTGATTGAGGGCAAGGAACTGCACTGTTTCCTTGAGACTACAGTCAACAGAAAGATGTTTAGAATCGATACCGGAACGGGCATATTCGAGATTTCTATCGATTCCGGTGAAATTGCCACAAAGTACGGCACCAGCCCGATAGAAGAAGTTGAAGTTGAACTCTTCGCCGGAGAGACTGAAGAGCTCGTATCGATTGGCAACATGCTTCAGGAAAAGTACAACCTGACACCTGAGAACGAGAGCAAATATGCCAGAGGAATCAGGATGAGAAGAGAGACCAGATCAACGGGGTCCTGCGACGCAGGCCTTTTTTTTATGCCTGATTTTATGGCTGAAACCCTTGAAAAACAAAGGCAAAGGCGGTATAATTATTTGCACTATGTGTTAAAAACCGAGGAGGAAATATATTAATGAAATCAACATTTATTTCAAAAGAAAAAAACGAAGCAAAATTCAAGATGGAATTCTCTGCTGAAGACTTTGAAAATGCCATTATCAAGGTTTATCAGAGGGAAAAGGACAAGTTCGAAATCGACGGATTCAGAAAGGGCAAAGCACCTAGAAGCCTGATCGAAAAGAAGTACGGCGAAGGCATCTTCTTTGAAGACGCAATCAACAATCTTTTCTCACTTAACTATCCGCTGGCTCTGGATGAACTGGACATCGATGCAATCGACTATCCAAGAACTGAGTTCGGACAGGTTAAGAAGGGCGAAGGCTTTGAGATCACTGTAACAGTAACAACATACCCTGAATTCGAAGCAAAGGATTACAAGGGCGTTGAAATAGAAAAGGTTTCCGCAGAAGTAACTGACGAAGACGTTGATGTTGAAATCAAGAACATGGCAGCAAGAAACTCAAGAATGGTTGACGTTGAAAGACCTGCACAGAATGGCGACATGGTTACAATCGACTACGCCGGATTCGTTGGTGATGAACAGTTTGAAGGCGGCACTGCTGAAAGACAGCCTCTGAAGCTGGGTAGCGGCACATTCATTCCTGGATTTGAAGAACAGCTTCTGGGCGCTTCAAAGGGCGACGATGTAGAAGTTAAGGTTACTTTCCCTGAAGAATATCACGCAGAAGATCTGGCAGGCAAGGAAGCAATCTTCAAGTGCCACGTTCACGAAATCAAGGAACAGGAAATCCCTGAAATTGACGACGATTTCGTAAAGGATGTAAGCGAATTCGATACTCTGGACGAGCTTAAGGCAAGCAAGAAGGAAGAACTCATGAAGGCTGCTGAAGTAAGAGCTGAAAACCAGATGAAGAACAGCGTAATCGAAAAGGTATTCGAAGCAAACGATATCGATGTTCCTGACGTAATGGTTGAAAACGAAATCGACAATACAATGAACGAATTCGACCAGCAGCTGAGAGCTCAGGGCATGGACATGAACACTTATCTCCAGTACATGGGACAGGAAGTTGCTACATTCAGAGAACAGCTGAGAGAAGACTCATTCAAGAAGACTAAGACAAGAATGCTGATTTCTAAGATTGCTGATCAGGAAGCTTTCGAAGTAAGCGAAGAAGAAATCAAGGAACAGCTTGAACTGATGGCTCAGCAGTACGGTCTCGAAGTTGAAAAGCTGACTGAGATGATCGGACCTGAAAACCTTGGAATGATTTCAGGCGACATCAAGATGAAGAAGGCTGTTGACTTCTTATACGACAACGCAGTAATCAAATAAGCTGAAAACAGTAAAACGGGAAGGAGCATTACAATGACAATGATTCCATATGTAATTGAACAGACAGGCGGAGTGGAAAGACAGTATGACATTTACTCCAGACTGCTCAAGGACAGAATAATATTCATAGGCGACGAGATTGACGATCACCTTGCAAGTGTCGTTGTTGCTCAGCTGCTTTTTCTCGAAGCAGAGGATCCTGAAAAAGACATTAATATTTACATAAACAGCCCCGGCGGTTCAGTAACCGCCGGCATGGCTATTTATGACACCATGCAGTACATAAAGCCGGAAATATCAACAATCTGCGTTGGTCTGGCAGCAAGCATGGGAGCATTTCTGCTTTCCGCAGGCACCAAGGGCAAGCGCTACAGCCTTCCAAATGCGGAAATCATGATTCACCAGCCTCTCGGAGGAGCCAGAGGACAGGCCGAAGATGTAAAGATTCAGGCAGAATGGCTTATCAGAACAAGAGAAAAGCTGAACAGAATTCTCAGCGAGAAGACAGGACAGCCTCTTGAAAAGATTTCAGCCGATACGGACAGAGATAATTTCATGTCCGCAGATGAGGCGGCAGAATACGGAATCATAGACAGGGTAATCAAGGATAGATAGAGATAATGGCAAAATACGATAGCAACAATGAAATAAGATGCTCATTCTGCGGCAAACCACGCAGCCAGGTTAATCGCCTAATCAGCGGCAACGGCGTATACATCTGTGATGAATGCATTCAGCTCTGCAACGAGGTACTCGATGAAGAGCAAAGGCAGGACATGACAGAGGACGGTGTAGTGCTTGGTGAACCGGTTAATCTGCCAAAGCCTAAGGAAATTGACGAGATTCTTTCCGAATATGTAATCGGACAGGACGATGCCAAGAAGGCTCTGGCTGTTGCAGTATACAATCACTACAAGAGAATAATGCTTCTCGATTCCGACGATGACGACGTGGAACTTCAGAAGAGCAACATCGCAATGGTTGGTCCTACAGGATGCGGCAAGACTCTGCTGGCACAGACCCTTGCGAGAATACTCGATGTTCCTTTCGCCATTGCCGATGCTACAACCGTTACAGAAGCAGGCTATGTAGGTGAGGACGTTGAGAACATTCTTCTCAGACTGATTCAGGCAGCAGATTATGACATTGAAAAGGCTCAGCATGGAATCATCTATGTTGACGAAATAGACAAGATTGCACGCAAGTCAGAGAACCCGTCCATTACACGTGATGTAAGCGGTGAGGGAGTACAGCAGGCTCTGCTTAAGATTCTTGAAGGCACAGTTGCCGATGTTCCGCCACAGGGCGGAAGAAAGCATCCGCATCAGGAATTCATTCAGTTTGATACTACTGACGTTCTGTTCATCTGCGGAGGTGCATTTGACGGTCTTGAGAAGGTTGTTCAGAAGAGAATCGGAGAAAAGGTAATCGGATTCAATTCTGATGTAAGCTCAAACAAAATGGACAAGAAGGAAATCCTCAAGCACGCACAGCCGGAGGATCTGATGAAGTATGGACTTATTCCGGAAATCGTCGGAAGACTTCCTGTTCTCGTTTCGCTTGAAGAACTTTCAAGAGAAGCTCTCATGGACATTCTCACAAAGCCAAAGAACGCTCTGATCAAACAGTACAGCAAGCTGCTTGAGCTGGATGACGTGGAGCTGGTAGTTGAAGAAGAAGCCATAGGAGCAATTGCTGACATGGCCATTTCCAGGAAGACGGGTGCCAGGGGACTCCGTGGAATCATGGAAAAGATCATGAACAATGTGATGTATGAAATTCCATCCCGAAAGGATGTAAGGAAGTGCATCATCACAAGAGAAACAGTTGAGGAGGAAAAGGATCCTGTTCTGATTCTCGACACTAACAGTTAAAAACAAAGGGTAAAAAAAGGGAGAGAAAGAATGGAAGAAAACAGAAAAGACATGAACATAACAGATGCAGAATTTGTAGAGCTGCCGATGATACCTTTAAGAGGACTCTCGGTATTTCCCAACATGGTTCTGCATTTTGACATAGGTAGGGAAAAATCAATCAATGCCCTCGAAAAGGCAATGGTTAACAATCAGTATATTTTCCTTTCATCACAGAAGGACGAGAACACTGATCTTCCTACACCTGATGATTTCTATCAGATAGGAACCATCGGAAAAATCAAGCAGATGCTGAAGCTGCCGGGCGACTCAATCAGGGTTCTGGTTGAAGGCCTCTGCAGAGGACAGATCGAAGAAATCCTCTTCGAGGTACCTTATTTCAAGTGCAAAATCAAGCCTATCAAGGACGAAGAGCCTAAGGCAGACGATTCTGAAGCTGAAGCTCTCATGAGAACAGTTCTCGGAAGCTTTGACGAGTATATCAACATCAACCAGAATCTTGCACCGGAAATCTTCTCATCGGTTGTTTCAATTGAAGCGCCGGGAAGAATGGCTGACATGATCGCATCCCATCTTGAGATCAAGATTGAGGACAAGCAGGCGATAATCGAAACTCTTGACCAGAAGGAAAGACTGAGAAAGCTTAACGAAATACTGCTCAGGGAAATTGAAATTCTTACTATTGAGCAGGACATTTCAACAAAGGTTAAATCACAGATTAACCAGAACCAGAGAGAGTACTATCTCCGCGAGCAGATGCGTGCCATCCAGGAAGAGCTGGGCGGCGTTGAAGGCATAGAGGATGAGGTTGCAGATTTCAAGCAGAAGCTTGAGGAACTGAACCTGGAAGAAAAGACCCACGCCAAGATTGAAAAGGAAATCGACAGATTCTCCAAGATGCAGCCGTCATCTGCTGAGGCTACAGTAAGCAGAACTTATATTGAAACAGTTCTGGAGCTCCCATGGAACACTCTCAGCGAAGATAATATCGACATTAACAGAGCAGAAGAGATTCTCAATGAGGACCACTACGGACTTGAAAAGGTCAAGGAAAGAGTGCTGGAATATCTGGCTGTAATCAGACTGTCCCAGAGCCTCAAGGGACCTATTCTCTGCCTCGTGGGCCCTCCGGGAACAGGCAAGACATCTATTGCAAAATCTGTAGCCAGATCAATCGACCGCGAATTCGTAAGAATGTCACTGGGCGGCGTTAGAGATGAAGCTGAAATCAGAGGACACAGAAGAACATACATAGGAGCAATTCCGGGCAGAATCATAAATGCCATCAAGGACTGCGGAACCAGAAACCCTGTATTCCTCTTTGACGAAATGGACAAGCTGGGAGCCGATTACAAGGGCGACCCTGCGTCTGCACTTCTTGAAGTTCTGGACCCTGAACAGAACAAGGACTTCACGGATCACTTCCTCGAAGTTCCATTCGATCTGTCTCAGGTAATGTTCATTACAACAGCCAATACGACTGAAACCATTCCGAGACCGCTTCTTGACAGAATGGAAGTAATAGAGGTCAGCGGATATACAGAAGACGACAAGCTGAAGATTGCTCAGCAGTATCTCGTTCCTAAGCAGATAAAAGAAAACGGTCTGACAAAAAAGATTATTTCATTTACCAAGTCAGGACTGAAGACAATAATCGATTACTACACCAGAGAATCAGGAGTCAGAAATCTCGAAAGAGAAATCGGAACTCTCTGCAGAAGAGTGGCCAAGAAATACGTTGCAGGTGACACTGAAAAGGTAAGCATGACAGCTGCAACCGTAGAAGAGTACCTCGGCAAGAAGAGATTCCACTTCGACATTATCAAAAACAAGAAGGAGGTCGGCGTTACAACAGGTTTGGCATGGACCATCGTTGGCGGTGAAACCCTATTCATCGAAACTGCGGCAGTTGAAGGCAGCGGCAAGCTTGAACTTACAGGTCAGCTGGGAGAGGTAATGCAGGAATCTGCAAAGGCAGGAATCAACTATATCAGACAGACTGCAGAAAAGCTTGGAATAGACAAGGAATTCTACAAGAAGTATGACCTGCACCTCCACATTCCTGAAGGAGCAATTCCTAAGGACGGCCCTTCAGCAGGTGTAACAATGTGCGTTTCCATGGTCTCAACTCTTACAGGAATCCCTGCAAGGAAGGACATCGCCATGACAGGTGAAATCACTCTCAGAGGAAAGGTACTTCCTGTAGGCGGAATCCGTGAGAAGGTAATGGCTGCACACAGAGCCGGCATTAGAAAGGTTCTGCTGCCTAAGGATAACGAACCTGACATTCAGGAAATTCCGGAAACAGTCAGAAATGAAATGGAATTTGTCCTTCTCGACAATGTAAGTCAGGCCCTTGAACAGGTGCTTGTAAAGAAGGCGGGAAAATAAAATGAAAATAAACAAATCGGATATAGAGACGGTTGCAGTAAAGCCATCCCAGTATCCTCCTGAAAACATGTATGAGATTGCCTTTGCAGGAAGATCCAATGTCGGCAAGTCTTCTCTGCTGAATCTTCTTACAGGGCGCAGGAACCTGGCGAGAGTCAGTGGCAACCCGGGAAAAACCAGGACAATCAATTTCTACATCATCAATGATGATTTCAGAATTGTAGACCTGCCCGGCTACGGTTATGCCAAGGTAAGCAAATCGGTTTCAGAGGGCTGGGGCGAAATGATGGAAAAGTACCTAGAAAGCAGACCTAATCTGCTCAAGGTTGTCCAGCTGGTTGATATCAGGCATGCACCGTCAAAACAGGATGTACAGATGTACGACTACCTGCGTCACTTCGGACTCGATGGAATTGTTGTTGCCACTAAGGCCGATAAGGTGTCGAGAAACCAGATCGCAAAGCAGGTTAAATTAATAAGACAGACACTTAAGCTGGGACCGGAAGACAAGGTGATTCCGGTTTCGGCTCTTAAGAAAACAGGTTATGAAGAACTTCTCGACGTTATGGAAGAAGTTCTGGATGCAGGAGACAGTATATGAATTTCTGGAGTCTCAGAGTAATATTAAGCAGATTCAAAGCCATCAGATTCATGATGGCTGATAAGTCTGTGCCAAAATCAAAAAAGGCTCTGATTATTGCCGGTATAGCCTATCTGTTCCTGCCTTTTGATCTGATACCTGCCATGGTATTTCCATTGAGTCTCATCGACGACGTTGTTGTATGGCTCATTATCATCTGGTATCTGAAGAAGGAGCTGGATGTGTACTGGACAGGTGAGAAGAGCAAGGATCTTTCAAAGAAGTACAGGGATAAGAGTATGGTTGACGACGTAGAGTTTGAAGTCGAGGACGATAAAACGGAGGACGAAGAAGATGCATAAAGACACCATTGGTACAGTAATGATTACAGAAGAACAGATTCTCGCAAAGGCAGACGAAATCGGCAAACAGATTGAAAAGGATTTTGCCGGTGAAGAGATTGTCATGGTTGGAATCCTCAGAGGAGCAGTTCTCTGGATGGCAGACATAATGAAGCATGTGAATCTGGACATGACAATTGATTTCATGGCAGTAAGCAGTTACGGGGCCGCGACCAAATCCTCAGGTATCGTAAAGATCAACAAGGACCTGGATACTGACATTGAAGGCAAGTCCGTAATCATCGTCGAGGATATCGTAGACTCAGGTGTTACACTGAATTACCTCATGGGCTACTTTGAAAGCAGAGGAGCTAAAACAGTTAAAATCTGCGCACTTCTGGACAAGCCGGAAGGCAGACGTGTTGACCTTAAGGCAGACTACGTTGGCTTCGAGGTTGACGACAGATTTATCGTTGGATATGGTCTCGATTTTGACCAGAGATACAGAAACCTGCCATATATAACATGGCTTGAAGAAAACTAATATGAAGATGAGAATAAAGGGACTCTGGAAGGTCCTGTTTGGGCGTACAACAATATTTGTACTGCTCATTCTGGTTCAGATAGCAATAATATTCGGTGGTGTTGCTGTGCTCGGTACGAAGGTGCTGATAGCCAACAACATCATTGGTGTGCTCTCTGTTATTATTCTCATATACATTCTCAATATCAGGCAGAACACAAGCTTTAAGCTCATGTGGATCATCCTGATTGTAGCCACACCTGTTATCGGTGTGCCTTTTTACATTTTTACAAAAATACAGCCTGGCACCAAGCACATAGCGTCCAGACTTGAAACGGAATATGAAGAGCAGAAGTCGCTGCTCCTTCCGGATAAAGGAACTGTCGACAGACTCATGGTCGATTCCGGAAATGAATACGGAATTTTCAAGTACCTCTACGAAGAGGGCAGATTCCCGGTTTACGATGACTGCGGTCTGGAGTATTTTCCTCTTGGAGAGGACAAGTTCGATGAACTGGTAAAACAGCTTCAGAAGGCAACTGAGTTTATCTTCCTTGAGTACTTTATTATTGCCAGGGGGGAAATGTGGGATCAGATACTGAACATTCTCAGAGAAAAGGTAAGAGAAGGCGTCGAAGTAAGACTTCTCTACGATGGCACAAACATGATGCTTACACTTCCTAAGGGCTATCCTAAGAAGATAAGATCATATGGAATAAAGTGCCGCGTGTTTTCTCCTATGAGACCATTCATTGCTACTCACCAGAATAACAGAGACCACAGAAAGATTGCGGTAATAGACGGCCACACAGCCTTTACCGGCGGAATAAATCTGGCCGATGAATATATCAACAGGAAGAAGAGATTCGGTCACTGGAAGGATACGGCTATCATGGTCAAGGGACCTGCTGTTGACAGCTTCACGCTCATGTTCCTCCAGATGTGGAACATTAACAGCAACAAGCCTGAGGACTATCAGAAGTACATGTACAAAGGCATGGAAGAGGATGATTCGGTTACTTACGGCGGCTATATCGTGCCTTACGGTGACAGCCCTCTCTACAATGAAGATGTGGGCAAAAAGGTTTATCTGGATATTCTCAACAGGGCAAACCACTATGTGCATATTATGACACCTTATCTTATTCTCGATGAGGAAATGACGAATGCTCTTGTCTTTGCAGCACAGAGGGGAATAGATGTTAAAATCATTCTTCCGCATATACCGGATAAGAGGTATGCCTATTATCTCGCCAGAACTCACTACGAGGAGCTCATACAGGGCGGGGTGAAGCTGTACGAATACACACCGGGATTCGTTCACGCCAAGGTATTTACAAGCGACGACGAAAAGGCTGTTGTCGGAACCATAAACCTTGACTTCAGAAGCTTATATCTGCATTTTGAATGCGCTACATATATCTGGGATAATCCTATCGTTGCCGATGTGGAAGAGGATTTCATGAACACTCTGGGAAAGTGTCAGAGAATCACCATGAAAAACTGCAAGGATTATTCATTGTTTGGAAAAGTATGCGGTAGGGCACTGAGACTTATCGCACCGTTAATGTAAAAGACAGAGAAAGGCTATAATGGCTAAAAAATCACTGGTTACAAGCGCAGCTGTTCTGGCAGTTGCAGGATTAATAGTAAAGATACTGGGAGCATGCTTCAGAATTCCGCTCACCAACTGGATTGGCGCTGCAGGAATGGCAAACTATGCTCCGGCATATGCCATCTATTCAGTTCTTCTGGTTATTTCAACAGCAGGTCTTCCTGTAGCCACTTCAAAGATGGTTTCAGAAAGATATGCGGTTGGTCAGTATAAAGAGGCAGACAGGGTGTTCAGAATCTCAAGGATTCTCATGACGGCTTTGGGACTTGCAGGTGCACTGGTAGTTCTTTTCGGTGCAAGCGGCATTGCTCACCTTGTCCATGTTCCGGGTTCTGCTCTCGCCATGCAGGCTACAGCTCCGGCACTTCTGATAGTGCCACTCATGTCGGCATACAGAGGTTATTTCCAGGGACAGCAGAACATGAACCCTACAGCAGTTTCACAGATCATGGAGCAGCTGTTCAGAGTTGGAATCGGCCTTTCCCTTGGCTATATCATGATGAACGGCAGCCTCTTTGCAGAGCAGTATGACTCAGGTGCAAGGGGAGCTGCAGGCGGATGCTTCGGTGCATCAGCCGGCGCACTGGCAGGGCTGGCAACAGTCCTTCTGATATACGGACTCAGCAGGAAGGCTATCAAAGCAAGAATCAGAAAAGACAAGTCAGGCGAGCATGAAGCATCGGGTAAAATTCTTAAGACTTTAATTCTCATTGCCATTCCTATTACAATCGGAGCAGCTCTGCTCCCGCTCATGAATTTAATAGATTCAGGAATTGTAAACTACAGACTTGAAACAACAGGATGGGAAACCGAGGTTGCAAAGGACCTTTACGGACAGCTTACATCAATGGCTGATCCTATTATCGGATTCCCGCAGGTATTCATGCAGGCCATAATCGTCAGCATCGTACCTATGGTTTCAGCAGCTAACAGGCTTAACGACAAGGAAGAACTGAAGGACACAATTTCACTTGGACTGAGAATGACAACCATGATTGCATTTCCATGTACAATCGGTCTTCTTATTCTGGCAAAGCCTGCATTGCTTTTGCTTTATCCTTTCCAGGTTGAAAGTGCAATCAGCGCCACACCGTGCCTGAGAGTTCTGGCCATAGGATTCATTTTCCTGGGTCTAGTTACAACCATGACAGGAATACTGCAGGGCCTGACCAAACAGAACTGGCCTGTAATTAATCTTGCAATAGGTATAGCGGTTAAGATAATCGTTACATGGATTCTTGTGGGCATTCACAGCATTAACATTGTGGGCGCGGCAATAGGAACACTCTGCGCATATCTGACGGCGGCAACACTTGACTACATGTGTGTTGTTAAGTTTTCTGGGGCAAGAATACCGGTTAAGCTAGCCATAGTAAAACCGCTCCTGTCGTCAATTGTCATGGGAATGTTTGTATTCGCATCATATAAACTCTTCATGCTGACAGGTCACAACAGTATCGCAACCGTGCTCTCGATTCTTATCGGCGGAGTCGTATACGGAATCATGATTGTAAAGACAAAAGGCATATCGAGAGATGAAATGATCGGCATAAAATTCGGAACAAAAATTGCAGCAATTTGTGACAGACTCAGGCTGTGGTAATTTGTCATTTTGAGCATACAATTTTGCGACATTTTTGCTTCACAAAAAAATGCACAAAAAAACCTCGGAAACATTGGAAAATGCACTTGACAAGGCTTTTGATAGATGCGAAAATTGTGTTCATAACACGGATGGACGTTAATCAAATTTAAGGAGGAATTTATCGTATGAATAAGGCTGAATTAGTAACTGCAGTTGCAGAAAAAACAGGCGCAAAGAAGAAGGATGCTGAAGCAGCAATCAACGCCATGACAGTATGTATCGAAGAAGCTCTGCTGAAGGGTGACAAGGTACAGTTAATC
>JAUNIQ010000150.1 GCA_030535275.1 Bacillota bacterium
TTGTTAGCGTCCAGTGATTTCAACCACTACGGGTTCAGTTAAATCAACCAATCAGAGCTCAATTAATGTAACCAATACCTCAGCTCTGATTAGTTAGTTACTTAATAGTTGGTGTTTCTGAAGAATCAGTGTATTTCACTGCACTTGTCTGCAGTACCACATTCTCCAGTTTCTTGCCCCGGTAGCTCTGACCTTTGATGGTGTAGACGATTGCATCATCGAAGATTCTGTCCAGGGCGCATAGAAGAGCATCATCCTCCTCAAAGTTATCCTTCCACAGTGAAGGAACCTTGTTACTTGTAAATACAACATTAAAGGAGCCTTCCTTGTTGTATCTTCTATCCATGAGATCGAAGAACAGCCTGGTGTTCTCCTTGTCAAATACACAATGGCCTACCTCGTCGATGATCAGACAGGAAGGTCTGACCAGTCCGTTGAGCACCGAAGAAACTTTGTCATTCTTTCTGGCGTTGGTAAAGCGGTCTCTAAGCTCTGTCATTTTAATGAAGTATGTCTTGAGACCCTGCTGACAGCATTCATAGCCGAATGCCTGTGCCAGATGCGTCTTGCCGGTTCCAGCAGGTCCGATGAATGCAATGTTCTTGTGTGCATGTATCATCGCCAGAGAAGGCAGACTTCTCAGCTTTTCAAGTTCTTCGGGTCTGCCCTTGATTAAATTGAAATCAAAGTTGTCAAAGGTCTTCGGATTCTTTGACGGAAGACGGCTTGTCTTCATTATCATATTGATGGTTGCTTCCTTTTTCTTTTTACTCAGATAATCAAAAAGAAAAGCGATGTCATCCAGACTCTCGGGAGTCATGGATCTATCCGAGGCGATTGTTGCCAGTTCAGCACTGGAGATATCCAGCTTAAGAGCTTTAAAGCACTCTTCTATCTTTGTGTAGGAGAATTCATTCATATCAGCGATCCTCCTGTCCGAAATTGAATTTGTCGAAACCCAGAGCAGGTGCATCGTATTCAATCTCCATGATGCGGGTGGTGACAGCAGCTGTAGGGAATTCCTCCGGCTGCAGCGGAGGAAACTGATCAATGCAGTATCTGTCCTTTCTGCTCCATGTGACATCATGAGTTGTCAGCAGCTGTGAAAGATCAGATGAATATATGTATATGGTCTCATCCTTGCGCAGCACACGGACAGTTCTCTGGGTATAGCTGTATGGAACGCCGAATCTGCGGCCCTCGTAATTTATGAATCCGTCAAAGGATATTCTTCTCTCCGGACAGAGAAAATACATCAGAGACATATCCTCCGGCAGTTTCTGAATTCTTTTTTCACAGTCACTGCCATGTATCCTGTCAGGAACACCGTCCAGGCACTGATGGTACCTTGAATTCTGACTGATGCACCATTTAAGGGCCTCTCTGTTCAGGTCAGTGTAGTTAAAGAACTGCCTGCCGGCCAGAAAGTTGTCCTTGACGAACTGAACAAGACGCTCCACCTTGCCCTTGGTGAACGGATGCCTTGGCTTGCACAGTCTTGTTCTGAAGCCGACAGCTTTCATGAAGGTCTCGTAATCCTTCTGCCAGATAGGATGTCCTTCGATATCTCTTCTGATGACAACACTTTTCATGTTATCAGTAAGTACATAATCTGGAACACCCATGTACTCAAATGCATGGAGCATTCCTATGAAAAGATTCTCCTGTCTTGCATTGGGGAAGAATTCAACATATCGCTGACCGCAGTGATGACAGATCATTGCAAAGCATGCTGCAGTATATTCATCACCGAATACATCTACCACTCTGACGAATCCCCAGTCCATCTGAAAGGCTTCGCCGGGATGGGTTTCATATCGGTGTCCACGGCTGCCCTGAGGTGCTACAAGCTGCCTCTTTGCAGGTATCAGATGTCTGTGGTCTGAGATATATCTTTTAACAGTGCTAAGACTTCCGGTATATCCATATTCGGACAGTCTGTCATAGCATACTGATGAGTTTGATACACCCTGTCTGAGAAGGTTATCGATTACAGAAGTGTATCCATCCAGGATGGATATAGGCCTGCATTTTCCGGTATTCCCATGAGGAAGTTCCTGAAAATTGTGTTTCTTGAGAGTTCTGAGACGCTGTCTGGATATGCCGGTTCTGCGTTCGAGCTCTGCAAGATTGACTGATTCCAGAGAAAAATCATTTCCCTGTTCAGACTTCATTTCATTGATGACTTGTGCTAAAATTTCCATAGCAGAGTCATTACAAGTTAATTCTTTCATGTTATTTGCCTTTCTCTGAGGTATTGGTACACCTTCAGTTTAAAGCCTGGAAAGAATATTGTAATGACTTTTTATTGGTTAAAATGAATTATCTGTAATTGGTTGATTTAACTGGGCTCAAAATGGTTGAAATTGCCGAGCCCTAACAA
>JAUNIQ010000032.1 GCA_030535275.1 Bacillota bacterium
AGCACTCTGCGCCTCTTCTGTGTCAGCGCTGTATTGATAACGAACAGATTCTGGGTCCCGATCGGTGCAACATATACAAAACCAAGAATCAGGCCCTGAATTAAATACTGCATAAAAAATATCCTCCTCTACCAGATTTAATGTTGCTCTACTTTTTTTATCTGGTATAATTATAGTAGCACTGGTGCCCTGCCTTTGCAATAAGGCAAAATATTTGTACCAGGTAAAAATGAATTGACCGCAAAGCCTGCGGTCCGGAGGTTAACATGATAGAAACACATTACGATTGCCCCTGCATGGAGAAATGTCCGCTGAATCACGCCATGTCAGTCATTGGCGGAAAGTGGAAGGTTCAGATTGTATGCGCCCTGAACAACAAGGGGACTCTCAGATATAATGAGCTTCGCCGCAAACTGGACGGTGTGTCCAATGCAGCCCTTGCCAATGCCCTTAAGGAGCTTGAAAACGACGGCCTCATTATAAGGCACGAATACCTCGAGGTGCCCGTGCGCGTTGAATATTCGACAACGGAGCTCTGCGATCGCCTGATGCCGATACTCGAAAGCTTAAGCGACTGGGGCGAATCCCAGATGTAACATAATAAGATGTAAAAAAATAAAGGTGACAGAAGTTTCTGTCACCTTTTTCTTTAAAAGCTGTCTGCTAAGCTCTTAAGCAGCTCCATCATGTCCATGTCCTCTTCCGAGATTTTAATCCCGCACTTGTATTCCTCGCCGTCAGGATATCTTACTGCGATTGCAATTTCCTGCCCTTCGCAGAAGCCCTTGTTGTTTACCTTGTCGAGGAAGGGTTCAACCTTCGGATGGTTCTTCATGAATTTTTCTTTTGACTGCTTCGCTGTTGCCAGCATCGAGAAATTAAACATTTCGCATCTCCTTTTCCTGATTCTTTACTTCAAGCCACTTCTGTGTAGCTCTCTTAGATGATTCTTCCAGGTGTTTTCTCACTTCGGCCTTTGCCAGTTCCACATCTCCAGCTGCAATGGCTTCATATATGTTAACATGTTCATCATATATGCCCTGCAGGTTTTCCTCCTTTGAAAGAATTCCCTTTCGCGCCAGCTGTATGTATTCCTGGTAGGACTTAAGTGCCTGTACTATGAATCTGCTCTCCGTCATCTGATAGATGATGTTATTGAAATCTTCATTTGCCTGAAGCAGCTTGTCGCTCATCTTCTTGGCAGTGTAGACGCTCATGATTTCCAGCTGTTCTCTGAGCTTTGCGATGTCCTCTTCGGTACGATTGTTAATCGCCCATTCTACAGCAAGCTGCTCAACAGCCTCCCTGACGGCATAGATATCCCTCATGTCGTCTTCGGTAAATCCTCTTGCGAAACAACCCTTGTTCGGAATGTACTCAACCAGCCTCTCTTTAGTCAGCTGCTTGAATGCGTCCCTTACAGGAGTTCTGCTCACCTTCAGCTCTGTGGCTATCTTGTTTTCTACGAGTTTCTCACCCATGGCATATTCGCCGGTAATGATTCTGATTCTCAGAATGCCGACGATTTCCTCTGCCAGTGATGCCTCGCCCGTCAGAACCTGTTGATGCATTTCACTTTCTCCTTTTAACAGCAGATATGCTTACAGCAGATGGTTTTCGATTACCTGTACATCCGGATGGAAGTCTTCAATCTGCAGATAGTATTCTGCCGCATCGAAGAATGCCTGCATTGGAGCCAGACCGATTACTTCTGTTCCGATTACGTTTACTCCGTATCTTGCAGCTTCTCTTCTAACCAGTTCGAGAACTCTGTGCAGTGGAGTTACGTTGAAGTTTGTCATGTTAATTGAAACCTGTGCAATGTTTCTTTCTTCAATGAGAAGTCCCATTGCCTTAACGCACTTGAAGCCGCCCTTAACTTCTCTGATAATGTTTGCGATCTTCTTTGCGATTTCTTCGTTATCTGTTGCCAGATTAATATTGAAAGCGATGAGAGGAGGGCGAGCTCCTACTGCAACAACGCCGCCTGTTGGATGAATTCTCTGTCCGCCAAAGTCTGGAATCCACTTGTCTTCCATAACCTTTTCAGCCATTCCTTCGAACTGGCCCTTTCTGATCTTTGCCAGATTCTTTCTGTGTGGAGCGGATGCTGAATCCTCATAAAGGAATACAGGCAGATCTGCTTCTGCTGCGATTCTTTCGCCAACCTTCTTTGACAGCTCGATGCAGTCTTCAGTTGTCGCTTCCTTGATAGGAACGAAAGGCATTACGTCTACGCAACCCATTCTAGGGTGTCCGCCTTCATGCTTAGTCAGGTCAATCAGTTCAACAGCCTTCTTGGCCAGCTTAACTGATGCTTCTTCGCATGCTTCAGGTGATCCCATGTATGTGATTACGGATCTGTTGTGAGTTTCGTCTGATGAGTAGTCAAGCAGTGTGCAGCCAGGAGTGTTTCTGATCTGATCAACACATGCCTCGATTACTTCCTTGTTTCTTCCTTCGCTGATGTTAGGAATGCTTTCAATAATTTTTGCCATTTATCTATCCTCCTAAAATAATGCAAAACCAATAGTCAGCTCTGTTTACAGGCTGGCTTCGATTTCACCATAAAGTCTCCTTGCAATCTCTTCGCCCTTTGCCATGATTTCCTTGCCTTCTGCTTCGCATGCAGCAGCAAATGCTTCGTCCTTAACGCCAGGCAGATTGATCTTAACGTTGAGCCATGCGCCCTTGATGCATGCCATGAAGTTAAGAACGCCAACGCCGTAGTCGCTCGCACAGTTTGTGTTAAAGTGACCATAGAGCCTGTCTGCGATTTCCAGTCCCTTCATTCCCATCTGCATTACGCTGAATGGAACCTTTGTTGCTTCCAGTGTGCCGTCTGCGATTGCCTGCTTTCTTGCTGCCTTGTCTTCGTCTGTTTCCTTAGGCATTTTGAAAGCTGCTGCAACCAGATTGTATGCATCTGTATCTTTATCTATTGCTGCTGACAGATCTGCATAAAGCTGTCTTGCTTCTACCTTGAGCTCTTCGCACAGAGCGTGATCATCAGCATACTTTTTCTTCATTGTTGTAAGGTCGCATACCATTGACATGAGTGCTGCTCCCTGAGCTCCTGCCAGTGCACTTACGCTTCCGCCACCCGGTGCCGGTTCATCACTGATCAGAATATCCAGATATTCCTTTACTTGCATGTCGATTAATTTCATGTTTGTTCTCCTTTGTTATCTCGTTTTTCTGCGTCTATCAACTATTTCGCCATTCTTGATGACTCTCTTTACCATATTGGAGCCGAATCTGTAGCATACCATTTCAAAGTCCGGAGCATTCCAGATTACCAGGTCAGCCTGTTTTCCCGGCTCAACGGTACCAACCTTGTCGCCTCTGCCGATTCCGCATGCAGGATTGATTGTCACTGCTGTCAGAACCTCTTCCGGCGTCATCTTGTACTTAAGACATCCCAGGTTAATGCAGAACTGCAGGTTCAGTGAAGGGCATGATCCTGGATTGAAATCGCTGGCCATTGCCACAGGGGTTCCCTTTTCTATCATCTCTCTTGCAGGAGCAAAAGTCTTGCCCAGATAGAATGAGGTTGCAGGCAGGCACATTGCGGTTACTCCGCCTGCTGCCAGAGCCTTCTGTCCCGATTCTGTGATGGCAATCAGGTGCTCTGCTGATGTTGCTCCCAGTTCTCCCGCCAGTTCCGATCCGCCGATGGCTTCAATTTCATCTGCGTGAATCTTAAGTGCGAAGCCCATCTCCTTTGCTTTTGTCATGTACTTTCTGCTCTGCTCTGCATTGAATACAGAATCCTCGCAGAAAATGTCGCAGAACTCTGCCAGATTCTTTTCCTTCACAACAGGAAGCATTTCATCAATCACCATGTCGATGTACTCATCGCCTCTTCCTTCGTATTCAGGAGGAATTGCGTGAGGTCCCATGAATGTGGAAACGACGTCAACCATGTGTCTGTCGTTCAGGTCTTTGATTACCTCCAGCATCTTGATTTCGTTTTCAAGATCCAGTCCGTAACCGCTCTTTGCCTCAACTGTAGTTACGCCCATTCCGATCATCTCATCAAGGAATGACGCGCTCTTTATGTAAAGGTCTTCCTTTGATGCTGCTCTGGTTTTGCGTACGGTATCAAGTATTCCGCCGCCGGCTCTTAGGATATCCAGATAATCTGCACCCTTAAGCTTCATGGCAACTTCGTGCTGTCTGTATCCGCCGAAGATCAGATGAGTATGTCCATCGACCAGACCCGGTGTTACCAGGCAGCCGTCAGCATCGTACTCTGCATCGAAATTTCCTTCAGGCAGCTTGCCGTCTTCGAAAATCTCTTTGATGATGCCGTCTTCCATTACAACTGCAGCGTTCATGTATTTAACATTTTCACCCTGCGCTGCTCCTGTATGACTGTTGCTGCCTACAGGTGTCTGCAGGCAGCCGATGTTCTTAAGTAATGTTTTCATTTGTGTTTTCCTATTTTACAAACTTGTCAACTACTGAATCAACAAGTGAATCTTCTGCAATGTAAGGGATTGTGATGTGGCCCTTGCCATCGTAGTTCTTGTTGTATTCAACTGATGTTTCGATTGCATGTTCGTTTCTTGCCCAGTTACGACGAGCAACTCCGCCCATAACGTCCCACATCATTGCTGAGTGGAGAATCTTGTCGACTCTTTCACTTCCGTCCAGAAGCAGTCCGAATCCGCCGTTGATTGCCTTGCCGATTCCTACGCCGCCACCGTTGTGAAGTGCGCAAAGGCTCATGCCTCTTGCTGCGTTACCTGCATAGCACTGTACTGCCATGTCAGCCATTACATTTGAACCGTCCTTGATGTTGGATGTTTCTCTGAATGGTGAGTCTGTTCCTGATACGTCGTGGTGGTCTCTTCCCATCATTACAGGGCCGATCTTGCCTTCTCTTACCAGCTTGTTGAATGCCAGACCGATGTCTCTTCTGCCTTCTGCATCCTGGTAGAGAATTCTTGCCTGAGTTCCTACAACCAGCTTGTTCTTTTCTGCATCTCTGATCCAGATCCAGTTATCTCTGTCCTGACCTCTTCTGTTAGGATCGATTACATCCATTGCAGCCTGGTCAGTTGCTCTCAGGTCTTCCGGCTTGCCTGACAGGCAAACCCATCTGAATGGTCCATATCCATAGTCGAAGAGGATAGGTCCCATGATATCTTCAACGTATGAAGGCCAGATGAATCCGTCCTTATCGTCGATTCCGTTCTTTGACAGCTCCTTAACGCCTGCATCGTACATTGCCTTCATGAATGAGTTGCCGTAGTCGAAGAAGTATGTTCCTCTTTCTGTCAGAGCCTTGATTGCTGCATAGTGTCTGTGCAGTGATGCGTCAACCATTTCGCAGAACATGTCTCTGTCATGATGGAGCATTTCTGTTCTCTTCTGGAATGTAAGTCCTACAGGGCAGTATCCGCCATCATAAACATTGTGGCATGAAGTCTGGTCTGAAAGCAGGTCGATCTTGAAGTTTCTTTCAACTGCTGCTTCGAGCAGGTCAACGATGTTGCCCCAGTATGCGATTGAGATTGATTCCTTGGCATCAACCTTTTCCTGAGCCAGTCTGAATACTTCATCCAGATCTTCACATACTACGTCTACCCAGCCCTGATCATGTCTTGTGTCGATTCTTGAGTGGTCAACTTCTGCGAAGATTCCAACTGCGCCTGCAATGTTTGCAGCCTTTGGCTGAGCTCCGCTCATTCCGCCGAGACCTGATGAAACGAATGTGTGTCCTGCCAGGTCGCCGTCTTCAGGAACTCCCAGTTCCTTACGTCCTGCATTAAGAATTGTATTGAATGTTCCATGTACGATTCCCTGTGGTCCGATGTACATCCATCCGCCTGCAGTCATCTGTCCGTAATTTGCTACGCCCATTTCTTCTGCAACTTCCCAGTCTTCAATGTTATCGTACATTCCTATCATTATGGAGTTTGTTATGATTACTCTTGGTGCCTCAGGCTTTGAAGGGAACAGTCCGAGAGGATGTCCTGATTCAACAACCAGAGTCTGTTCATCTGTCATCTCTTCCAGATACTTTTTAATCAGGTTGTACTGGAGCCAGTTCTGACATACTGAACCTGTTTCACCGTAAGTTACCAGTTCGTAAGGATAAAGAGCAACTTCGAAGTCCAGGTTGTTATCGATCATTACCTGGAATGCCTTACCTGCCAGGCAATTGCCTTTGTACTCGTCGATTGGCTTGCCGTAGATTCTGCCTTCCGGTCTGTATCTGTATGCATATACTCTTCCGTAAGTAGTCAGCTCTTCCATGAACTCAGGAGCCAGCTTTTCGTGGAGTTCTTCCGGAACGTATCTGAGTGCGTTCTTCAGAGCGATCTTTGCCTGAGCCTTTGTAAGTCTGAAGCCTCTGTCCGGTGCTCTTCTGATGCCTTCCTGAAATTCCGGCATTTCCGGATATCCCAGATCAAGCTTTATTGTCATTGCGTTTGATATTGCTTTGTTTTCTAACATTGTGCAACCTCCTTACTTGAGTTTTACAACTTTTTCTACTGCCTTGTTAATTGAGAAGTCCTTAACCATTTCATCGAACTTAGCCAGTTCGTCAATCATTACGATATCTTCTTCGATTGGATCTGCCTTTGTTCTGATATAATCATAGGCTGCCTTTGTTGCAGGTGAAAGATTGTCAATTCCCTTTTCTCCCTGTTCCTGTCTGAGCCAGATTGCCTGTGCTGCTGCTGAAAGCTCGATTCCCAGAACCTTCTGTGCGTCGTCAAGAACCAGTGCTGAAGTTCTTGCTGATGTTGTTCCCATTGATACGTGGTCTTCCTGGTTAGCTGATGTAGGAATTGAGTCTACACATGCAGGGTGGTCATAAACCTTGTTTTCTGAAACCATTGATGCTGCAGCATACTGAGCAATCATGTAGCCTGAGTTCAGTCCGCCGTTCTTTACGAGGAATGCAGGCAGTCCTTCTGAAAGCTGTGAGTTAACCAGTCTCTCAGTTCTTCTTTCTGAAACGTTTGCCAGTTCGGAAATTGCAATCTTCAGGAAGTCAAAGGCAAGAGCCATTGGCTGTCCGTGGAAGTTTCCGCCTGAGATTACTTCGTCTTCATCTGCGAATACGAGAGGGTTGTCTGTTACTGCGTTGATTTCCTTTGAAACCTTGTCATATACATAAGCGATTGCATCTCTTGATGCACCGTGAATCTGCGGCATGCATCTCTGTGAATACGGATCCTGAACCTTTGTCTCGTGGAGCCACTTGGCATTTTCTGATCCTTCCAGCAGAGCTCTCATGTTTTCTGCTTCAGTCATCTGACCAATCTGACCTCTGATTGCGTGAACCTTAGGGTCATAAGCTTTTCTGATTGCGTGCATTGCTTCACCTGTCAGAGCTGCTGCGATGTCTGCAGTCTTCAGAAGCTGCATTGCGTCATAGAGAACGTTAAGACCAACAGCTGTCATCATCTGTGTTCCGTTGTTCAGAGCCAGACCTTCCTTTGCTGCCAGTTCTACAGGCTTGAGGCCTTCAGCATCAAATGCTTCCTTGGCATCAACAACCTTGCCCTTGTATTCAACCTTGCCCATTCCGATAAGGCCAAGTGCGATACATGAAAGGGGAGCCAGGTCTCCGGATGATCCTACTGAACCTTTTTCAGGGACGATAGGAATAATATCTGCATTAAGCATGTCAACCATTGTCTGAACGGTTGAAAGTCTGATTCCTGAGAAGCCTCTTGTCAGTGCGTTGCATCTGAGAAGCATTGCTGCTCTGACATAGTGTTTAGGGTAAGGGTTTCCCATTGCACAAGTGTGGCTGATAATCAGGTTCTTCTGCAGCTGTGCAGTATCTTCAAAAGAAATCTTTACATTTGCAAATCTACCGAAGCCTGTTGTCAGTCCGTAGATTACAGCGTTCTTTTCCAGCTTGTCTTCAACATAAGCTCTTGATCTGTTTACCGCTGCTTTTGCCTCCGCGGTAATTTCAACTTTTTCACCTTCTCTGCAGACTTTGATAACGTCTTCAATTGTCAGGCTTTTTCCATCGATTCTGATAGTCATAACTCTTCTCCTTTAATAATGATGATAATTAAATTTCTTTCATTTATATACATGTGCTCATATTATACATAAGAATCTTATAGAATACTATACTTTTGGCAAAATTTGGCACCGCTCTAAACAAGTAATGCTTTAGTACGCAAAAGCACCTCTGAAGGCTTGCAGCGCCTGCTTTCCGGGCATATTAAAGCCCCTGCCGGACTAATTCCAACAGGGGTCTTTGATTTCCATTATTTTACATTTGTTTCACGTGAAACATTTTCCTTTAACCGGCGAGACTCTTGAGCATTTCTATGAGTCTTTCGAGTTCATCGCTGCTGTAGAACTCAATTTCAATTTTGCCTTTCTTCCCCTTGCGGTTAAGATTAACGCGTGTGCCGAGAGCGTTCTTGAGATCTTCCTCAACGCGCTTCTCGTCGGCAGATTTGCTGACCTTCTTTGCCGGCTTCTTTGCAGGAGTCTTGCTTTCCTTTGACAGGTTTTCAATCTGTCTTACGGAGAGGCCTTCCTCAACGGTTCTTGTTGCAAGTTCAATCTGCTTCTTCTGGTCCTTGATGGCTGCCAGTGCTCTGGCGTGACCCATTGAGAGCTTTCCTTCTGCAGTCAGCTCCTGAACCTTGCCCGGAAGCTTCAGCAGTCTCAGGCTGTTGGTGATGTACGGTCTGCTTTTGCCAACGCTATAGGAAACCTGTTCCTGCGTGAGTCCGTAGGTGTCAATCATCTTCTTGAGACCTTCGGCTTCTTCGATAGGGTTCAGATCTTCTCGCTGCATGTTTTCGATAATGGCAAGAAGCATGTTTTCCTCATCGGTCAGCTCCTTGACTATGCACGGAACCTCCTTGAGGCCGACAAGGCGTGCTGCCCTCCATCTTCTTTCTCCCGCAACGATTTCATATCCCTTGCCGGATGCTCGCAGAACTATCGGCTGAATGAGACCGTGTCTCTCAATGGAGCTTGCCAGCTCTTCCAGCTTCTCGTCGTCAAATGTTTTTCTTGGCTGAGCGGTGTTCGGCTTGATGTTGTTAATGTCCACATAGAGGACGCCTCCCTCTGCCGGGCTCGGTTCCTCTTCCTGCTTCTTTGCCTTTGCTTTCGTCTTTGTTGCCGGCTTCTTTTCTACCGGAGCCACTTCTGCATCTCCGAAGAGTGCGTCAAGACCTTTTCCCAGCCCTTTATTCTTCTTTGGTGCTGCCATAGTTAGTTCCTTTCATTTTCGAGGAATTCATCAGCGAACTCCATATAGGCTCTTGCGCCTGTTGAACTAGGGTCATAAGTAATAACCGGCATTCCATGGCTTGGTGCTTCTGCTAGTCTGACGTTTCTAGGAATTACCGTTGTATAAACCTTTTCCCTGAAGTATCTCTTTACTTCTTCTACAACCTGGATTGAAAGATTTGTTCTGCCATCGAACATGCTGAGGATTACGCCCTCAATTTCCAGTCCCGGGTTCATGTTTGTCTTTACGATGTCTATTGTGCTCATCAGCTGACTTACACCTTCCAGAGCATAGAACTCACACTGAATAGGGATGAGAACCGAATCAACTGCAGTAAGCGCATTGATTGTAAGAATTCCCAGTGATGGCGGACAGTCGATAAAGATGTAATCGTATTCCGGCTTCAGAACGTCGATTGCCATCTTGAGTCTTTTCTCTCTGCCTGCGATGTTAATGAGTTCCACCTCTGCTCCTGCCAGCTGTACGCTTGCAGGCATAATGTCCAGGTTAGGAATGTCAGTCTGAACGATTGCCTCTCCCGGATGGTGATCATCTTCGATAAGGATTTCGTGAGTGGTTACTTCCAGATCTCTCTTTGATATCCCAACTCCGCTTGTAGTATTGCCCTGAGGGTCGATGTCAAGAATGAGGACTTTCTTTCCCTTCATTGCAAGACATGCTGCAAGGTTAATGTTTGTAGTGGTTTTTCCCACTCCACCTTTCTGGTTAAAAATTGCTATAGCCTTACCCACGTTTTGCCTCCTTAAATAATTTTGTGATTCTTCGTATGATTATATAACATGCTAAAAACAAACGCTACAAAAACCGAGCAAAAAAACATAAAAATGTTTTAAGATTCCGCATGTGATGTTTCACGTGAAACATTCCTCCTGCGGCCTTAAAACATTTCCATATATTGCCATTTGTAATTGTTATCTTTTTCGCCCTTAAAGCGGCTTCTTTGACGGCGTTCCGGCCTTTCTCGGGTATTTTTCAGGGGTTGCTTCCACCTTGTTTATGAAGGCAAGTCTGTGATTATAGCCCTTCTGCGCCCTGCTGTTCGGTTCATCAAGACGGTCAAGCTTACCGCCCAGAACCCTTATGGCGCCTAGCGCATCGTTTATTTCCGATTCACAATCAGGTCCTTTGTAGGCTATGAAGCAGCCTCCAACGCGGACAAAAGGCAGACAGTACTCACAGAGGGTGCTCATGTTTGCAACAGCTCTGGACACACAAAGGTCAAAAGACTCTCTGAGGCCCTCCTGCTTACCCAGATCTTCTGCTCTGCCATGAACGACAGAAACATTTTCTATTCCCAGTTTCACGCAGAGTTCCCTGATAATATTGATCCTCTTGGCAAGTGAATCCATGAGCACGAATTCCTTTTCAGGAAAGCATACTGCAAGTGGAATTCCCGGGAATCCGCCTCCGGTTCCCACGTCAATAATTCTGTCGGCATTAAGGAATTCACCCTCATTTGCACAGGAGAGAGAATCAACAAAATGCTTCTGCACAAAGTCTTCTCTGTCCGTAATCGCTGTCAGGTTTACACTTTCGTTTTTCTCCAGGATGCATTCCATGTAATGCATCAGGATGTCAGCTTTCTTTTCGGCTTCTTCAATATTTAATCTGTTTAATACATCTATCAACTTCTTCTCACCTTTTCCAGATAAATCAGCAGAACATTAATGTCCGCAGGAGACACTCCGGATATCCTGGAGGCTTGTCCTACAGAAAGCGGTCTGAACTGATTCAGCTTCTGTCTTGCTTCAATTCTCAGTCCGTCGATTTTTTCATAGTCAAAATCGGGATCCAGTTTTTTGTTTTCAAGTCTCTTGAATTTTTCTATCTGCTGCTTTTGCTTCTCTATGTAACCTTCGTACTTAATCTGCACTTCCATCATGGTTTTCTGATGGCGCGACATTTCAGGTCTGCTGTCATCAATCTCTTCCGTGTCATCATAAGTGATTTCCGGTCTTCTCAGGATTTCAATTAGCGACTGTGCGCTCTTAAGAGGCGCACTGCCATGAGCTTCGAGAATCGGATTGGCGGCTTCCGGCTGAACAACCTTTCTGCGCAGACGTTCCGTTTCCTTTTCTACGATTTCCTTTTTCTCAAGAAAACGTTCATATCTGTCTTCTTTAACAAGTCCGATTTCATGACCCTTCTCTGTCAGTCTCAGGTCAGCGTTATCCTGTCTGAGCACCAGCCTGTACTCGGCTCTTGATGTCATGATTCTGTATGGTTCATTGGTTCCCTTGGTAATCAGGTCGTCAATAAGCACTCCAATATATGCTTCGCTTCTGTCAAGAACAAAAGGTTCTTTTCCGTCCAGCTTCAGGACGGCGTTAATTCCCGCCATGAGACCCTGCGCTGCTGCCTCTTCATAACCCGAGCTGCCATTAAACTGTCCGCTGCAGAAGAGGTTTTCTATACTTCTGTTTTCCAGGTTGATCTTCAGATTGAGAGGATCAATGCAATCATATTCTATTGCATAAGCCGGTCTGACTATTTTCAGATTCTCCAGCCCTTCTATGGTCTTGTAGAATTCTTCCTGCACATCTTCAGGAAGGCTCGAGGACATTCCCTGAATATACATTTCATCAGTGTGAAGACCTTCCGGTTCAATGAAAAGCTGATGGCGTTCCCTGTCAGCAAACCTGTGAATCTTATCTTCAATTGAAGGGCAGTACCTTGGGCCAACTCCTTCAATCTGTCCTCCGAAAAGGGCGGAGCGATGGAAGTTCTTTCTGATTACTTCATGTGTCTTTTCGTTAGTATATGTAAGCCAGCACTTAATCTGGTCTTTTGTAAGATCATCATTCATGAAAGAGAAAGGAACAATTTCCTCGTCTCCCTCCTGTGGGATCATCTTGCCATAATCAAAGCTGTCGGCAAGGGCTCTCGCAGGAGTACCTGTTTTAAACCTTCTCATAGGAAGACCGTAATCACGAAGTTTTTCTGCAAGTTCTGTAGATGGAGCCATGCCGTTTGGGCCGCTTTCAAAAACGCTTTCGCCGATAAAAATCTTACCTCCAAGGAATGTGCCCGTAGCAAGAATAACCGCATCGCTCCTGTAAACGGCGCCGGTCTTCAGAACAACTCCGCAGGCCTTGCCGTCTTCAATGATAATGTCTACGGCTTCTCCCTGCTTCAGGTCGAGAAGAGGCTCCTTTTCAAGAGTCTTCTTCATTTCAATGTGATACTGATTCTTGTCGGCCTGAGCTCTTAAAGAATGAACCGCCGGTCCCTTGGCAGTGTTCAGCATTCTGCTCTGAATAAAAGTCTTGTCAATGTTAAGACCCATCTCTCCGCCAAGAGCATCTATTTCTCTTACCAGATGTCCTTTTCCCGTTCCGCCGATGGACGGGTTGCATGCCATCATGGCGACAGCCTCCAGATTAATGGAAAGCATAAGGGTTTTCTTTCCCATTCTGGCCGCAGCAAGACCGGCCTCGCAACCTGCGTGACCTGCTCCCACTACAATTATGTCGTATGTTCCCATGTCAAATCTATTCATTACTTACCCAGGCAGAATCTTGAGAATACCTCTGTGAGGATTTCATCCGAAACTGTCTCTCCTATTATCTCGCCAAGATTATCAAAAGCGTTTCTAATATCTATTTCAATTATATCCAGTGCTTCATGCATCTCGGACATATTGATTGCATCGTCTATTGCCTGTCCCGCCTTCTCAAGAAGGTCTATGTGGCGCACATTATTCACCATAACGCTTTCGCTTTGGCTAAGCTGCCCGCCGTAAACAAGCTCTTCAATTTTATCCTCAATTTCACTGATGCCTTCACCTCTTATAAGCGCCGTCTCAATCACATCGCTATTAGGCAATCTATCGGCCAGATCCCTTGAATTTACTACATTTCCAATGTCCTGCTTATTGATAAGAACAAGAGAATTTCTGCCCTCCATGAAGCTGATAATCTCTTCATCCTCCTCTGTAAGAGGACTGCTTCCATCAATAATGAATATGATAAAGTCGGCACTGTTAAATGCCTCCTTACTTTTTTCTATTCCTATTTTTTCTACTGTGTCATCGGTATTTCTGATTCCGGCAGTATCGATAAGATAAACCGGCAGATTTCTGATGCTGACAGCTTCCTCGATTGTATCTCTGGTTGTGCCCGGAATTTCGGTGACGATTGCGCGGGACTCGCGAAGCAGCCCGTTCATGAGAGAGGATTTACCGACATTAGGTTTACCGACAATGGCAACTCTGATTCCCTCTCTGATCATCTTTCCGCTTCTGCTTCCGGCCAGAAGCTTTTCAATCTTTTCCTTAATACTGCAAAGGCAGGACTCCATTTTTTCATAGGTCATCTGCTCTATATCCTCGTCTGGATAATCGATGTTTACGGTAACATCAACCAACAGATCCAGAATATCCTTCCTGATTGCAGCGATTTCTGAAGAAAGCGAACCTTCAAGCTGCGACATTGCAACATCAAAGCTCTTGTCTGATTTTGCTTTCACAACATCAATAACGGCCTCGGCCTGTGAAAGGTCCAGTCTGCCGTTTAAAAAGGCTCTCTTTGTAAACTCGCCGGGCTCTGCCATTCTTGCTCCCTTCTGCAAAACCAGACTGAGGGTTTTACGAAGAGAAACCATGCTTCCATGGCAGTTGATTTCAACAACATCCTCCGACGTATATGTTGCCGGAGCCTTCATGTACACAGCCATTACCTCGTCAATAATCTGCTCCCCGTCAGAAATATGGCCGTGAGAAAGTCTTCTGTTTTCAATTTTTCCATCAAAAATCTCAGACAGGATTGCCTTTGCATCCGGGCCGCTGACTCTGATAATTCCTATTCCGCCTTCTCCGTAGGCTGTTGCGATGGCTGCGATAGTGTCGTTCATGGTTTTAATAATAAAGGCCCGCTGATGGCGGGCCTTATCTGCTTACTTCTTAAGCTCAATAATTACTCTTCTGTAAGGCTCCTCGCCTTCACTTCTGGTTGTAATGTTAGGGTTCTTCTGCAGAGTTGCGTGAATTACCTTTCTTTCATACGGGTTCATCGGTTCAAGACGTACATACTTCTTTGTCTTTTCAACCTTTGCAGCCAGTCTGTTTGCAAGCTGCTCCAGAGTCTTCTGTCTCTTGGCTCTGTAGTTTTCCGCATCTACTACAACCTTTATGTATTTTTCCTTATCCTTGTTAACAACAAGGCTTGTCAGATACTGAATTGCATCCAGTGTCTGTCCACGCTTTCCGATTACAGTTCTTGAGTCCTGTCCATCCATTTCGATGTATACCAGGTCTTCTCCTGTACGTGCG
>JAUNIQ010000151.1 GCA_030535275.1 Bacillota bacterium
TTTCTTACAAATCTGCACCAGAGGATGAGCTTCAAAATCCCATGATGTTTCAAAGCAATCACAGTCTTGTTTTGAAATCATCATGTTTCTGTCCACCAAAGATGCGATTAAGCCATCATCGTCATGCGGCAATATATACGGTATCTTTGGAATATGGCCTGTACTATAATGCATTCCTTGGCGAATAAGATCCCCAAACATTTGAAAAACAGGAGTATTAAAATACCCAAGGAATAGTTTTTCATTCTTTGCAGGGAAATACATAGGGCCAGCATCTGCATAAATGCTGCCATCATCAACCCATCTCGCACTGAAAAGTCCTGTTGCTACATCACTCCATGTAATGCCGGAGTGAAAATATGTTGACGTATTCTTTACAACAAAATCAGGGGTACGAAGATATGGGTATTTCTTCATCACGGATGCTTTGATATCAAACCCGTCATTTGCATAGTTCACGACATAATCATGTATCGGATACCAGCGTCTAAATGCACCACCTTTGATATACGGAAACCACTTCGTCAAAGTTTCCTTCGTTTCTTCAGTAGATTTGAAACCAAAGCCTATTCTGCTCCATTCAACCTCATACCACATTCTTAGAAAACGGTTGTTATCAGAGGTTCCTAGCCCTTGACGAGCAGTCCCAACATCTGCGAGGTTTTTTGAATGTTCAAATATTTCAAACACTGTAGAAGATAAATGATAACCGACAATATTGCCCGGAAGCGCATTGAAACGAGAAGCCTTAATCTCAAAACGATTCTCACCAGATAAGAACAAGGCCTCTTTTGCAGACTGTGATCCAGCATTTACTAACCTGCAATATGTGGCTATATAATCAGAAATCTTACTCTTTCTGAACACAAAACTTGTCGTCTGAACAACCTCTCCACCGATGTCTTCAAATGCACGTGCTCCAAGGTGTGCCATGTTTACAACATCTACACCTTGAAGTTGAATTCTTAACTTTTCAAAGCTGGAAAGAAACATCCAAGCGTGCTGTGTTATCATTGATTGAAATCCATTGCGACATGTCATCGTTCTGCACTTGTCAATGAAGACAGCAAACAAATCCGCTTTTGCTTCTGGATAATTCTTTTTGATGTAATTGCTCAGTTTTGCAGACATCCCTCCACCTGTCATATAGGGAGGATTTGTAACTGTAACATGATACTTTTTTGCAAGCACCTCCGCGACTTGAACAAGAGGAAGCAGACCCTCTATAGCGGAGTAACTGTAAAGGCCGGGAGTAGCATCGTTTTGTATTTCCTCAAAACGGGCATAAAGCGCCTCGAAATCCTCCTGCGTAACATTCAGGATAGAGCCATATTCTTTTGCGTCATGTAGCTCACTAACAAGGGTATCTATCGCCGACTTTAGATTATTTCTACCGTCTGCAAAAAACTCGATACAATGAGGATCAAAGTTGTTGCTCTCCTGAATGGCATACACGTGAGGCTGAATACCACGACTGAAGAATCGACGATCATACTGCCTTGCCTTCATCATGACAGAGAAGTAAGCCAGCTGCGCCGCTCGATCATCAATGTCCAAGCCCCAAATGTTATGCTCTACAATACTGGAAGCTGCTTCACGTGCTGTATAGCCATAGGACTCATAGATCTGTACCAGAACATCAAACATGTAGGCAAGGATATGTCCGCTGCCTTGGCAAGGATCAATGGCACGGATGTCTTCCGGTTTCAGGGCAGCATACTCTTTACG
This sequence comes from Bacillota bacterium, assembly GCA_030535275.1. Lineage (GTDB taxonomy): Bacteria > Bacillota > Clostridia > Peptostreptococcales > Anaerovoracaceae > Lentihominibacter. The sequence continues at coordinate 1,729 of JAUNIQ010000151.1, forward strand.
TATCTCCGTAAGTTGTGCCTGCACGTCCGGTTCCTGCTCAGCTTCGTCCAGATAGTATTTCCAAGAGGCCTTCAGCTCATCGTTGGGATGTCCCTCCAGCCAGAGGCGGCCAAGAGAGTTCTCCACCATGTACCGTACGATCCAGTCAGGAGTAAACAGCTGAGTTGCCGCAGGAATATTCTCTTTACTGATCTTGATGTTCTTCTTCAGGTCAGCAAACACTTTGTCCTTCGGCTCAGTATTGTAGTACTGATAGAGCCATCCGATAATCTGCACCTGATCTGTCCAGTCCTCTTCCGGAATCATGGACACCATCTGCTCTATGACACTGCCTTCACGCAGAAGGTTATCTGGGAACAGCAGTTCAGTGAAGTCAGAGATGTGCTGAAACATACCGGGAAGAATGCTGGAAAATGCATTGCACTGGACGATGATCATGTACTTGAAGAGTGCATCATCGTCGTTCGCGTTCTTCAGGGTATAGACTTTCTCCATGTCCAGCCCATCCACTTCCATGTTGATAGCTTCTGCAAGGATCTGAGGTTTGAAGTTGTTCTCATAATCCGTGAAGACACGAACGCGGGAAGGAAGATAGCCATT
>JAUNIQ010000152.1:0-1574 GCA_030535275.1 Bacillota bacterium
TTGAAGCTGTAGAAGAAAAGGTTGACGACATTGTAGACGCAGTTGAAGACAAGGTTGAAGCTGTTGTTGAGGAAGTAAAAGAAGCAGCAGAAAAAATCGACGAATAATTCTTCTGACATACATATGAAAGAAAAATGGCGTGGTATTACCGAAATACCACGCTTTTTTGTTGAAAAATCAAGGGTTTTACCCTTGTTTGAAATGGTAAAAAGTAGTAAAATGATTTTGTATGATTAAATGGATATTTGTATTTTAAAATATCTGTCCATTTTCTCAAAAATCACAGTAATTTACCGGAGGAAACAATGAATTACACACTAAGAAAAGTCCTTGCAGTATTTATCGTTCTATGCGTTATTTTCGGCTGGCTTGTTACAGTATCAGGCGTAGGTCCGATTACACCGCTTAAGGACAGAATGAGTCTTGGCCTTGATATCAAGGGCGGCGTTTACGTTGTCATGGAGGCCAACAAGGAAGACATCAAGGGAATGTCTGACGAAGAGTTAAGACAGGCAATGGAACAGACTCAGACAGTTATTGAAAACCGTATTAATGCAAACGGTCTGGGGGAACCTACAGTTACCATAGAGGGGGAAAACAGAATCAGAGTAGAAATACCTGAAGTTGATGACCCTGAACAGGCAATTGACCTTATAGGCAAGACGGCCAAGCTGCAGTTCATTCTGGCAGACGGCACAGTGGTTCTTGAAGGCGACAATGTTAAGAAAGCCGAATACGGACGTGATGATCAGTCCACAGGCTGGGCAGTAAACCTTCAGTTTGACGGACAGGGCGCTGATCTCTTTGGAGATGCAACCACCAGAGCATTTAACGGCGAGATAACATCACAGATTGAAGGCGTAAACGACGGTGCCATAGCAATTGTTCTAGACGGACAGATTATTTCCGCTCCAAATATAAACGAGCCGATTCTTGGAGGAAACTGTTCAATTACCGGCCACTTTACACAGGACGAAGCAAAACAGCTTGCAGCACAGATTAACGGTGGTGCACTTCCTATCGGACTTACAGAGATTACATCCTCAGTACAGTCAGCCAGCATAGGTTATAACGCACTGGAAATGAGTGTCATAGCAGGACTTATCGGTCTCGCTCTCATATTCCTGCTCATGCTCTTCGCTTACAGGGCTCTGGGACTTTGCGCTGACATTGCACTTCTGCTCTACGTAGTTCTCGTACTGAATATCATGTCATCAATGGGAACAGTTCTTACATTGCCTGGTATTGCAGGTATCATCATTTCCATTGGTATGGCAGTTGACGCCAACGTAGTAATATTCTCACGTATACGTGAAGAAATCATGCTTGGCAGAACAGTTCGAGTTGCTACCGAGACAGGTTCGAAACGAGCAATGACAACTGTAATCGACTCACAGGTTACAACACTTATTGCTGCTGTAATCCTCTATGAAATCGGTACAAGTGCAGTTAAGGGCTTCGCTTACACATTCATGGTTGGTATTATCGTAAGCATCTTTACCGCTGTATTCATCACACAGCTGTATGTAAAGCTTCTGGCTTCAAGTGACAAGTTTGCCAAGAAGTCACTCTTT
>JAUNIQ010000152.1:1584-2297 GCA_030535275.1 Bacillota bacterium
GAACACCATAGGATTCATGAACAAGAGAAAGATATTCTATGGAATATCAATCGGTATCCTCGTAATAGGTCTGGCATTCGGATGCATCAGAGGCCTGAACTACGGTATTGACTTCACAGGCGGTACTATGATGCAGCTTGACATGGGACAGCAGGTTAAGATTTCACAGGTAGAAAAGGCTATCAAGCAGTATAAGCTTGATCCAGAAATAATTTACTCCGGAGAAGATAATTCACAGTTAGTAATCAGAACAACAGAATCTCTCACAAAGAAGGAGAGAGCTGAAGTAAGCGGCTCAATCAATGATGCCTTCGGAATTGAGGAAGACAATATTGTTGCAGAGGAGTTCTTCGGGCCTTCGGTCGGCAAGGAGCTCAGAAACAATGCGATTCTGGCTGTCATCATAGCGGCAATATGCATGCTTATATACATCAGAATCCGATTCAGACAATGGAAATTCGGTGGAGCGGCAATGCTCGGTGTACTCCATGACGTGCTCATTGTAATTTCCTTCTACTCGATATTCGGCGTAACGGTAAACAATCCGTTCATCGCAGGTATTCTGACTGTAGTAGGTTACTCAATCAACGATACGATCGTAATATTCGACAGAATACGTGAAAATATCAGGTACATGAAGCGCGGTACTCTCATGGAGACAATCGACAAGAGTATCACACAGACACTGGGAAGATCCCTCATGACTTCACTAA
>JAUNIQ010000001.1:0-13227 GCA_030535275.1 Bacillota bacterium
TCATCCAATTAAGCACCAACCAAACCGCCTGTGGTATAATAAACACATGGAAACGAAAATCACACCGGGCGTTTACCGCCACTACAAAGGCAACACATACCGCGTTCTGCACATGGTCCTGCACTCAGAAACAATGGAGGAGCTGGTTGTGTATCAGGACGTGAATAATCCAGAGAAGATCTGGGCAAGGCCGGCGAGGATGTGGAACGAAACTGTTCTCGTGGACGGAGTTGAGCGAAAGAGGTTTGAGCTCATCGAGTCCGAGTTCACCATCAAGCGACTGCCGGAACTGACCACGATTGAGTTGCACGAAATACTGAAGGCCCGTTCGCAGGTGTTCACCAAAGAGCAGGAAATTCTCTATCCTGATGCTGACGGACATGATGATCAGTGCTGGCACGTATTCAGCCTGAACGAAGACGGCACCATCGCATCATACCTTAGAATGTTCTATCCCGAAGGGCAGCCGGGCGCAGTGAAGATGGGCAGAGTACTCACCATTGAGCGTGGCAAGGGTCTGGGCACCAGACTCATGGAAGTCGCGACCGAGTACGCAGTTAATGAACTAGGCGCCAGGGAGATAGTAGTAACCTCGCAGAAGCAGGCCGAAGGCTTCTATCTGAAACTTGGATACGAAACCACCTCGGACACCTTCATCGAAGCAGGAATACCGCATGTAGAAATGCGTAAACAAATAAAATAATGGGACAGGGGGTCGGTTCTTCTGACCCACTTTTAGGAGAAACAGGAGGGACATTAAAATGGATTTCTTCGGAGCAGTAAAAACAGTTTTTTCAAAATACGCAGTGTTTAACGGCAGAGCCAGAAGATCAGAATACTGGTGGTTTGCTCTCTTTAACTTCATAGTGACAGCAATCCTGAGTTTTATCTGGGGAATAATATTTGGGACGGACAGCACAAATATTCTGACGACGATTTACAGTCTGGCTGTATTTCTTCCGGGCCTTGCGGTATCAGTTAGAAGAATGCACGATATCGGCAAATCCGGCGCATGGATACTCATAGGATTCATCCCAATTGTGGGAACAATTCTCATGATTATATGGTGCGCTCAGGATAGCCAGCCGGGCAGCAACATGTACGGACCAAATCCAAAATAATGGGACGAGGGGTCGGTTCTTCTGACCCACTTATAAAAATAAAACTGACAGAGGGATGGACCTCTGTCAGTTCTTTTATTGTCTTTATTATTTATTGTGCTTATGCTTCTGCAGTTGCTTCCTTAGCGGCTGCCTTCTTGGCATCCTTCCACTTTGAATACTCGCCCAGATCTGATTTAGTCAGTGCAATGCATGCAGTGATTACTGCGGCGTCGTCTACCAGACCAACAACAGGAACGTTATCCGGAACGATATCCTTAGGATTTACCAGATAGAGGAATGCTGCAATAATTGCCAGAATTGTTCCCAGCGGAACATCCGGGTAATCCTTCTGTGCATAGTCCTTAACCATTGAAATCATAAGTGGTACTTCTGCAAGGTATTCGCCTGCCTTAGGAATTTCCCTCAGCTTTGCTTCGAGCTTGTCAAGAAGCTCGTCCAGCTTGCCGCCGTCTTCGAGAATAGCTGCAGCCTTGCCTTTGTTTGCAGCCAGAAATTCTTCAGCCTTCTGCTTTAACATTTCTTTATCCATAAGTTTACCTCCGTTCTTGGTTTGTTGTGGTTAGTATAACATATTTTAGGCTATTTTGTAGTCACAATTACTTCCATTCCCGGGCAAGCCATTTCTAATAGTTTTGTAATTTGCTCTACAGCCTTCTCATCAGCTTCGGCCAGTTTTGCATCAATATCAATTTTTTCAAGAGCTTGCTCTTTTGCATATTTTCTGAGATCGCTATCATCCTTTGGAGTAAGAGGATTGAAAAGACCGTTCCTTTCATCAATTATCTCCCATGAGTCCTCGTTTATTTCATGGCTCAATATTTTACTCTTTGGAATCGTTGCTGTAACGGTTTTTTTGTCAACATCAACAACGATATCATCTTCAGAGAAATTAGACATATCAAGACCGAATTTCAATATACCCTTATACTTTACTTCAAGTTCTTTATCAAAGATGTGGATTCCGTGTTCATTCAGGAAGCTTTCAGGTTTCTTAAAGAATCCTTTTGCCTCGCCCTGATAAGGGACCTGGTTTTCATATGTGTCCTGTATTGTTGATAGTTCGGATATTTCAATGACTTCTTCGGATAGAATTGTAGAGTCTATAACTTTCCCGTCGGGCTTTTCATTCAAATATTTACATACAATGAACCCACCAGCAAAACCAATAACTAATGCAATTATTATCGCTAAGATCTTTTTCATATTATTTATACCTCCTTTATAGATGGAAAAATTATACCATAGCATACCGTACAGTTCTCGTACTCATTTTGAAAGGGAAAGCAGGCTTAACTTTATAGTGAAACCTGCTTTCGCTATTATTTCTTACTCCACCATAAGCTTATCCACAGCTTCTGTAATTATATTCAGGAGCTGGGTATCTTCAATGTGTTTACCTTCAAGGCCCGCCTCAATATTGGCAAGAAATTCAGTTATTACAATCTGACGCTCAAGTTTCTCGCGTCGCTCTTTCAAGTTAATAAGCTGTTCTGCAATTGCTTCGGCCCTGTTACAATCCATGCTGTTAATAAAACTGCCAATTTCAGTCATGGGCATTTCAATCTGCTTATATATTTTTATCACCTTGAGTTTGCTGACAGCTTCATCATCGTATAGCCATTCCTTGCGACCACTTGAGTTCTTGACTGTTGGGTGAATAATGTTCTTTTCGTCATAGTACCTAAGAGCGCTTTCGGTGAGGCCTGTCAGTTTTGTCACCTCTTTTATTGTTTTGTATGGCATTCTTAACCTCTTTTCTGCAATATACATCTCGTTGCTGCAACGAGGTCAATACCTGCCGCGTATTTAATTTTCACTTCCTTTCTGCGGCTACTTTGGTATCAACCCCTATATAAAAAACTTTTCATAATGGGGGCTGATAATTTGGCGTAGTAAAAAGAGGAGTGTACAGAATATGCACTTATGGTGTGTTATAATTTAATAAAAATGGCTAAAAGGAGGAAACAAAATGGGAATAAAAGACAAGGTTGATGTTAGCGCTATAAAAGAAAAGGCGCTGTCGGCTGGAGAAATAATAGCCGACAAGGCAGAGGATTTAAAAGAGTCTGCCATAGATATAAAAGAAGATATTAATGAAAAACTAACAGAGCTAGACAATATGCTCAAAGAAACAGTAAACGAGTATAACGACACATTTACTTTAATGAATGACAAAGGCGTGCGATTGTTTGTGGAGAGAACAAGGGCAGTGGATACAATCGAACTGTCAAAAAATCTTGTTAATAGCATTGCAAATCATCCAAAAGAATTTGACCAGGAATTTGAAACAATAGATAATGACAGAAAAAAATTCAGTGATTCAGCAGAATTTGCAGAGCGCGAATTGGAGGCGGCTAGAGAAGCTGCTGGCAGTGCAGGAGCAGGGGTAGCTGCAGGAGCATCAGTAGCCTTTATGGCACCAACGGCTGCAATGTGGATTGCAACTACATTTGGAACAGCATCAACTGGTGCTGCGATTTCAACGCTTTCGGGAGCTGCAGCAACAAATGCGGCACTTGCCTGGATTGGCGGTGGAACTTTAGCTTCTGGTGGAGGAGGAGTTGTAGCAGGCCAAGCGCTTATTGCTCTATCAGGGCCTATAGGGTGGTCAATTGCTGGGGCTACTCTTCTAACAACAATAATTGTATTTGCGGCAAAAAGAACAAAGCTTAACAAGGAAAAGAATGAAGAAATCGAAGCTGTGAAGAACAATATTGAGATAGTTAAAGAAATGGACGTTAAGATAAAAGCCCTTTTGGAACAAACCATGTCAATTAGAGATGGATTGAATGAAGCTTGTATTTCTTGCATGAATATGTTTGGAAGGGATTATGCAGACTTTGATGACAAACAGAAGGAAAGCTTAGCTGCTTTGGTTAACAATACGAAAGCGCTTTCCGCAACCCTTAATAATGTAATAGAGTAGGTAAGAATAATGGTAAACAAGCTTACAAAAAGTATTAATCCGGAAGAATTGCTAAGCATGGAGAACGTAGAAAAACTTGAAGAAGCTTTTAATCTTATTCAAAAAGTAAGAGAGAGCGCTGAGCAACTGGCGGGGCAAGAAAACAGCGACAAACAAAAACTTTTCAAGGTAGCAACGACACTTACCGGCAAAATGTTTAAGATGTATGTTGAAGGAAAACTTCCTACAGAGTATTCAAAAGAAGATTGGATTGAGGTTGGAAAACATGTATCTGAATATGCGGTAAAGGCTGATGATCAGGTATTTTCGGCATATGTGTTCATGTTTTATTCTTCATATATTGACTATTCCGTTGGGCAGATAAGCGATAGGCTTTCTAAAGAAAAGGTAAAGGCAGTCAATGATTTGTCGAAAGCAATCAGGGAAAAAACAAAGGAATTAGAGCAAGATGAAATTAAAGAAGTTGACTATGTAGATGATTGTCTTTGGATATGCTTAGAAGCTATGATTAAACTTCTTGCTGGCACAATAGATTATGCTTTTGGATTCCAGGACAAAAAAGTTGCAGAAGCCGTAATGATATTTGCTCTTGAGTTTGGCAGATTAGTATTATACAGCAAAGAGCAGGCGTTATTGACAGAGTATCTTGGAAACCAAAAAAATCTTAACGAAGAGTTAGCCTCGAAATTTGAAGAGCTTTCAAAGGAACTAGAAGCAAAAGAAGCTGAATTTTATAAATTTATTGACGATGCCTTTAATAGTGATTTTAAAATGACTTTTAAAAGCTCTATTGAATTGGCAATAGCGGCAGGCGTAAAAAGAGAAGACCTGCTCACATCAGTCCAGGAAACAGATGCATATTTTTCATAGAATCAATACCCCATGACCACCAAACTACGTACAACAATAGCAATAATATCAATAATCCTCACCTGCCTGGCGCTGGCGGCGTTCATTCCGGTTAAATCGGCAATTGGCGATATTGCAGAGAAGGCGGAGCAGGAGTTCCAGCAGACCAGCAACACGGATATATCTGCAGTTCTACTCAATGTAACGGGTGCAGAACAGGTAGATGAATTTGAGGTGCCTGAATTTGATGGGAATCCGTATGTCAGGATCAATAATAATGAGCCTGATTTTGCAGAGGAGCTGCTGACGGATGAGTCCTTCGAGCAGTATGGGAAGCTGGACAAGTATGGGCGCTGTACGACCGCGATTGCGAATATTTCCGTCGACACGGAGCCAGGAGCTACAGAGGAGCGTGGCGATATTTCGGAGATTCACCCGAGCGGATGGATGAGCAACCAGGGCTGGGAGCGATGCCATCTGATTGGCTGGCAGCTTACCGGTGAAAATGCAAACCCAAGAAATCTGGTTACGGGTACCCACTACATGAACGTTTCCGGCATGCAGCCTTTTGAGAACAGAGTTCACTGGTACATTGAGGACACAGGCAATCATGTGGTCTATCAGGTGACGCCGGTATTTGAAGGCAAGAACAAAATCTGCAGTGGTGTTCACATGCAGGCTGAATCCGTGGAGGATCACGGCAGGGGAATTTCATTCAATGTCTTTTGCTTTAATGTGAGCCCGGGCAAGGAGATAAATTACGAGACCGGGCTGGTTACGGTTGCGAACCAGAGGCTGAGCAGCGAAACGGAGTATGAAAGGTCATATGTTGTTAACACGAACTCGATGAAGTTCCATTATCCGACATGCTCGAGCGTCAAATTGATGTCTGAGCACAATAAGCAGACGGTAACGAAAAGCAGAGAGGAGCTTATTAGCGAAGGCTATCTGCCGTGCGGGAACTGCGAGCCGTAAATCGGGCAGAGGTAAAAACAAAATAATAAACAACCAAAAGTCACTCACCAGAGTGACTTTTTTCGTACTCAAGCTCCTTTACAATAGGACCATCAAGGAATCATCAAGGAAAGAACAGACAAGAAAACCGTATCAAAGGAACCAAAGGAGGAACCGAAATGAGTAAGAAGGATACAATTTATTTCACAATGGTCGCGACGGATTTCTATTACGGCAACAGCTTTCTGGAAAAAGGCGACATAGTGAGCCTGGAGAAGGAGCCGGACAACCAGCACGACAAGGAGGCCATCATGGTCAAAGTTGAAGGACTGGGCAGAATCGGCTACGTGGCCAACAGCACCCACACGGTACTGGGCGAATCCATGAGCGCCGGCAGAATGTACGACAAGGTTGAAGACGGCGCGCAGGCCGAGGTCATGTATATCATGGACCGCGGCGTTCTGTGCAGACTGATCTGATCAACGTAAATGCAAAGGCAAGACAGAAGAAACAAAAGGGAGGGAGTAAAATGACATACGCAGAGATACTGGAGTTTATTGAGCAGCACAGAACTGAATATGAGGAGTGGTTAAAACGCCATCATTGATTTACAATCTACTCACAAGGAGTGATTATGAGCAATGGCTACTGAAAAGGAATTGAGAAAACAAATAAATGAACTGGCGGAACAGAAGAAAAAATACCCGACAATCATGATAGACATCATGGCCGCCGAGGGGAAATCCGGCTTCTACGAGAAATTCGGATACAAAGTGGCTGGACGACTAGGCATCAATTTTAATGCAAAACCAGCTGCGACAATGGTATAATAAACCCATACCAAATCTATACCAAAACCATAAGGGGGAACCCTGAGAAAAAAGGAGGAAATTATGGCAGAACAGAAAACAGTAGATAAAATGAAAGAACTGCTCAGCGGACACTGCTGGGAACCAATGAAGGAAGTTGCTCAGGAATGGGTAGAGGCCGTTGGAACTGAAGCCGAAGATCTGGCAAAGGAAAAGCTGCTGCCGTTCCTGAAGGGAAGCGTAGCAACAGTTGACGAAATGCTGGAAAACTTCAGCACTGCAGAAGCTAAGGAAAAATTCGGCGACATGGCTGATGAAATCCTCGAACATGCCAAGAAACTGAAGGCACAGGGCAAAAAGTTCTGTGACTGCCCGGCATGCACAAAGGCTAAGGAAATTCTTGCAGAACTGGGCGAGAAGCTGGACTAGCAGAAGCAAAGGCAAGACAATAATAAAAAAGAGTCGTGACAATCATCGTGACAATCTCACGGCGCTTTTGTTTTATATGAAAATGTATTTTACAGGAATATGTATTTGCAAATGAACAGCCCTGCCAGTATGTACATAAGCGGGGTTATCTTTTTGTGCTCGCCGCATACCAGGTTGATAATCACATAGGAGATTATGCCGATGGCGATGCCCTCCGAGATGCTGTAGAACAGCGGCATGGCGATGATGCACAGGTAGCACGGAATGGAATCCGTGTAGGTGCCGCGTCCGAATCCGATCTCGCGGATGCTCTCGAACATGAGGAAGCCAACCACGATAAGTGCAGGAGCTGTTGCAAAGGCAGGAACAGCAGTAAAGATCGGCGAGAAGAATGCAGCCAGTCCGAAGAGCACGCCGACAGTAATCGACGTCAGTCCGGTGCGGCCGCCCTGAGCTGCGCCTGCTGATGATTCAACGTATGCTGATGTCGTTGAAGTTCCGAGAATGGAACCGCAGGTTGTCGCAACGGCATCGGCCATCAGAGCCGGACGGATCTGCGGAAGGTGGCCGTTCTCATCCAGAAAGCCCGCTCTGGAGCAGACTCCGATGAGGGTGCCGATTGTATCAAACATGTCTACAAAGAGGAAGGAGAAGACTACAACAATGAAATTCAGAATTGTAGTTCCCTCGAGACCTACCGTGAAGCACTGACCGAAGGTATCACCAAGTGATGAGAAATCAAGACTGATGACCCCTGCAGGGAAGAGGCTGTAGAAGCCGTTGGCTTCATCAACCACGTAAATCCCGGTCAGCTGGCAGATCATGCCCAGCGCCCATGTAACCAGGATACCAATAAGTATTGACCCTCTGACATTCTTAACCCAGAGAATTGCAATTACGAAGAGGCCAACCGCTGCAAGTACTGCGCAGATTCCGTGAGTGTTGAAATCGGTTCTGAAGTCTGTGATTGTAACCAGAGTCGATGCATCAACACAGAGGCCTGCGTTTTGCAGTCCTATGAATGCGATGAAGAGACCGATTCCTACGGAAACACTGCTTTTGAGCGGAAGAGGTATGGCGTTGAAGATTGCCTCTCGAACCCTCGTCACTGAAAGGAGTATGAATATTACACCTTCGCAGAATACGGCAAGCAGCGCCGTTTCCCAGGCGACGCCCATGTTGCCTACTACCGTGTAGGCGAAGAAGGCGTTCAGTCCCATTGCCGCCGACAGAGCGATTGGCAGGTTTGCCAGGAAGCCCATGAGGAAGCAGCCTATGAGAGATGCAATGCATGTGGCGATCAGTACCGCGTGCGGATTCATTCCGGTTGAGCCCAGAATGTTTGGGTTAACCGCCAGAATGTAAGCCATGGTCATGAACGTAGTCAGACCTGCTGCAATCTCGGTTTTTACTGTTGTATTGTTTTCGCTTAACTTAAAAAATTTATCCATAACAAGAACATTATACACCCAAAAAGCTGACAGGGGGGCAAATCCCTCTGCCAGCTTTTTGAAATTCATGAGTTTAGAACTGTTGGTGCTCTGACCAGTCTGTTGCAAACAGTGCTAAGCCGTCGTGTTCAGGTGCATTGAAGACTTCCATCTCAAACTCTCTTTCGCCGTTTGCTGCAATTTCGAAATTGCTTGAGCTTATGCTTATGTTGCCCGGGGCAACAGGGTCGCCTGCTCAAACTCACGAAAAAGGACCTGCCGTGGGTCCTGGGCTGTGCCATCCTGGGCATGCTGACCACGAACATCTGCTTCAACATTTCAAGCACAAACCTGAGCCTTGCCTTTGCAGCAGTACTGCTGAGCATTGCACCGGTGTACACTCTGATCATTTCCCGATTCACCTTCGGCAACCCGATAACAGTCAAGAAAATCATCTGCGTGGCAATGACCATCGCCGGCTGCATTCTGGTTAGCGGCGTAATCGGCTCGTCAGTCAGCCTGTCTCTTGCCGGCGTAATAGCGGGCATCATTTCGGGCATTTCCTACGGCCTCTACAGCATTTTCTCGAAGAAGGGGACCGAAGGCGGCCTGAACGCGCTGACTATCACATTTTACTGCATGCTGATAATTGCCGTGGTTCTGGCGCCATTCAGCGACTACCAGGTCATTGCTACATACATTACTGCAAAACCAATACAGCACGTTCTCTTCCTGATTTTGCATTCCCTTTGTGTGGGAGTGCTGCCGTACCTGCTGCTGACGCTGTCCATGCGCTACCTGAATCCGGGAACGGCTACGATTCTGGCGTCGTGCGAGCCGGTGGCTGCGATGATCTTCGGAGTGCTGTTCTTTAGCGAGGTGCCGACGGTGTTCTCGCTCATTGGCCTGGTTGTCACTGTGGTTGCGCTGGGAATTCTGTGTAAAGATAAAGAATAACAAAGACCGCATTGAAGCGGTCTTAATTTTTTTGGTTACCCGACAAGTAACTTTTTATCTCCGCCTATGGCGTATTGTATTAGCAGGAGGTGATCTTATGGGAATTGGAAAGATTAAGAGACACAGATATTACAGACTGTCAGACGGCAGGCTCATCGACGTGACAAACAGAAAGTTTCGCGAATACAGGGACGGCAGATGGCGCAAGCCGTCAAAGCCGGTAACATTCAACATGATATGGTTTGCCAAGTCCCTGGAGAACATGAAGCAGGTAAAGGAGTGCGCCGGCCAGCCGGACAATCCATACATTCATTTTCATGGAAGACCGTGCTGCCTTTTCGCTCTGGAAAAGGATGTTCCGCTCAATATTCGCATGCTGAATGATAGCATGGAGCTGATTGCTGACTACGGCAGAAGCTATAATGACCAGCCACTTCATCCGGGCGATGACGGTGACAGGACGCTCCTCAGATGCAAAAGTTGCGGAGCTCTATTCGTCAGGGTGTCCTGGGAAACCCACAGCTTCAGCGATTTTGGGGACAAGTATTATGACGAGTGGTACCAGGTAAACTCCCAGGAGCAGGCTGAGAAGCTGCTGGAGATTCTTCCGGGCGGCATGATGGCGGGCTTCGACGGGCCGCACTTCATGAGCCGGGCTGACAGCCATGAAGTAGTTGGTGTCTGCGCAGAGTCTTACTTATGATATAATAATGCAAAAGCAGACTAATCGAGGTAATAGAAGGTTACAGGGAGCTGGTCAAGAAGGTTGGTCGCTCGGTTAAGAAGAATGCGCCGACAGTGGCAGGCTTCATAGATAACATCAAGCACCGCGGCGGCATGCCCCACATCAATTCTATCGTGGACATATATAATCTGGAGAGTCTCCGCTCGGCAATAGCTACAGGCGGCCATGACCTGGACAAGGTAAATGGCGACGTTATTGTTACGGTCAGCGGCAGGGAGGACAGCTTTACCGCTATAGGCGGATCCCAGAAGCACGTGGAGCCGACGGATTTCATCTATTGTGATGACAATGGCATACTGGCATACCTGGACGTGCGCGACAGTGAACTTTACAAGATGTCAGATGACACTCACAATGTATTCTTCGTAATGCAGGGAAATGAAAACACATCTGTTGAATACAGGCTGGAAGCAATGAGGAGGATTGAAGCGGATCTTAGGCAGGTGAATCCGGACATGGAATTCACCATTGAAGTTGCAAGCGTGGAATAACGGGAGGATGCAGCAAATGAAGAAAATACTGGTTATAATGCTGGCAGTCTGCCTTTGCATTGGATTCTGCTCCTGCGGAGGTGATTCCGGAACGAGGAGCGGGGCTGACACGGGCGATTCCAGCGATTTCAAGACAGTAGAATTCAGAGACCTGGTTTTGCATTTTGACTCTGCTGACTGGGAGACAAGCACAATGGGTGAGCTGAAGGAGCAGGCTGAAGCGGATGGCGATGACGACCTGATGTCTCTTTTAGAGTCCTACGACTTGACGGGCCAGAACTATTTCATTGATGAACTTGTGGTCTATAAGCAGAACGCACCCGGCTTGATGTTCCTGTACTGCGAAGAGGTTGCAGGAACCGGGACAATAAACAGCGTTGAAAAGTTCAAGGAGAATATCAAAAACAATGGCAGAGAGTATACTGTCCTAGATGATATTAAGGTTGCTGGTGTTGATGGCCTTGACTATGGCTATGAAACTGACGCTAATACGGAAAGACACATTGTCATGTTCTTCGTGAACGGGTATCGCTATTCAATCTGGTACGTGGATGACGGCGACGGAGAGATGGAGAAGTGTGCCAAGGAGCTGATTGACACAATAACTGTCAAAGAGAGCCTGTCGACAAGCACATTCCGCGTGGACGATCTGAGCTGGGAACTGGATGGTGCATGGGAAGATGATGAGGTTGACGATTCCGACGAAGACTTCATAGACGGCATTAACAGAAATAGCGCCGACACCATATCGGTCGATGCTGAAGTCACCTGGGGTGAAATGAGCGAGGAATTCTATCTCGATCAGCTGGGAAACAATGCCAAGCTCCTGGACAAAACCAGTAATGAAATTACCGGAGTGGGAACTGTATACTGCGGAATATATGAAGGGGAAAACGACGGCGATGTGTTCTACGTTGCCGAAGTGGTTCTGAATTACGACGGTAAGTGCTTCAACGCTTCAATTATCGCCTTCGAGAAGGATAAGGTAGTAAGATGCGAGAAGCAGCTTGAGGAGACTATTACGAGGGATTAAGACAAGGACGAGAGGAGAAGACAGATGAGAATTTTATAATACTGTTCATAATTGCAATTATCGGTTTCCTGGCCAGAATAGTTAAGCGCAACAAGAAGAGAAATGAACTAGGCACCTCAGTATTCACCGGCAACGAAGCAAAGTATGTCAATGATCCAAGGTTTGGCAGAGACAAAGACTTCGCAATAGTTGTCAAGAATCCTGATGTTTATCTTCGGTCACTCGTTACGGAAGACGGCAAGCACATCACCTGGAAATTCTTCCAGGAATTCAAAACCAATTCCGAGAACTACGATTTCGAGCAGCTGACTATCACAGCATTTGGAATATTTGTTGATGAAGAATACACCGACAAGTTCTACTTCTACTGCGGCGGTCTGGAGAACTCTAAGAATGCGCCGTCGGGGTATAGAGTTGAGACTGTTTGATTAGATAATGCAAAGGCACGCACATGGTTTGGTGAGTGCCTTTTTTCGTACACTACTTGAAATATTATAAGAACTAAGGGGGAAAAATGAAAAGACAAGTGAAATATCACTTCCACTTGTCTTTAGCCTTCCACCAGGTTTTGTGATAATCCTTATATCTGCGTGGCGCAATAATCCAGGCATATATCAGGATACCAACACATATTATCCCGATAATACCGAAGAGGATGGTTTCAGCATCAAGTATCATAGCTATCCCACCCTTCTTCCTGCGACCAGAACCTTGATAATGTCGTCGCAGAGTTTGGCCTGGGTCTCCGCATCTTCTGCAAAAGCAGTCCGACCGATCAGGGCAATGACTGCGTCGGCAGCCTCATTGGTAACCTTCTCGCTTAAGGTTTCGCGCAGACCGATCAGGATGTTGGTTGTGTCCTGAATATTGTCAATTAGTGAGCCGTCGAAGGTTGTTCCTTCCTTGGTGCATAGTATCATTTGTAATCCCTCCCCTTTTGTTTATAGGGAGAGTATATCATGGGTGTCAAGAGGGGATAAAACCATTTTGATATAGGCAGTTACATTTTTTTAAGGAGTCTTCGCCAGCGATAACTCCAATTATTTGACCATCTTCCCAAGCAACATGAATTGTTACGGGAGGATATTCCATCTTGATTTTATCAACTGTTTCTCTTGAAATCCCAAACATAATACAACCCCTTTTTTGCGATTTAATAAAATAAAAACGTGCGAGAAAAATGTATCCTCGCACGTTCATGCCCGTGTGTAGCCCGGCCGGATAAGACCTGAATATATTTTATCATAGAGGAAAGTATTGTCAATAAATGCATATAATGAATTGTTACAAAACTTGTCTAAACTGGGCGTTTCTTGTAAAATTATATACGTATAGTTGTGAGTATTCACAGAGCGACTAAGGAACCTTGCAACGCCTATTTAGAGATTGCAGAAAGGAAGACTGCCCGCATTTTAATAAAACGATTTCGTCGGAT
This sequence comes from Bacillota bacterium, assembly GCA_030535275.1. Lineage (GTDB taxonomy): Bacteria > Bacillota > Clostridia > Peptostreptococcales > Anaerovoracaceae > Lentihominibacter. The sequence continues at coordinate 13,183 of JAUNIQ010000001.1, forward strand.
ATGGGTACACTTACTAGTGGCGACCGTTTCGTAAAGAGAAAGAAA
>JAUNIQ010000001.1:13237-58443 GCA_030535275.1 Bacillota bacterium
TAGGGAAGTTATAGGCGGAAAACAGATAAGGAGGCACAAATGAGCTTATTTGATTTTACAGACCCTGGATTCCTAGGTTACATGGAATCAGAAGGGTGTATGAACACAAATGAAGGACTCATATCAAGAGTTGCCAAGGTGCTTAATGAGAGCCCTAATGATACTATTGACACTGCAGAATTTAGAGCGGCCTGTGTTAGTGCGGGCGTGGATCCGGATTCTTTCACACAGGTGGATTTGAACAGGTTGCAGCAGAAGCTGAAGTAGTACAAAAAAGGAGGACGAATGTCCTCCTTTTTAAATTAATCCACTTATATGATGCCTGTATTATAGCGCGGGCGACTTTTGTTAGGGCTATTCTTCGTAAGCTTCAAACCTGAATAGCTCCGGAAGGGACAGAAGAACCGTCCCCCTGACCCATTTTGGTGCAAGAAAGTAGAAATCGCGGCAAAGCCTTGGGGCACAAGGGGTTTGAGGAGTCGCCATTGCAGGGAAATGGGTGGCTTCTGGTGCGGAAGCGGACAAATTGGACGGAAATCCGTGCAATTTGGGGTTAATGACAGCAAACTAATACCGAAACACCCCTTGAAATACCACAAATTAAGCATTAAAATGTAATTGTCCTAAAGAAATGATAGTTATATAAATACGGGACGGAAAAGAGGGATATAATGATAAAGTCAATCGTGAAGACATTCACTGACTGTGCGCACCTGATCGACGTAATCGTTTACGGAAGATAAGTAATGCGAAAATAAAACCCGAAAGCGTTTTTTTCAGCGGCCTCTAAAGGGCCGCTTTTTTCGTGGAATCAGTGGAACAACTCTCCGGCAAGTAAGCATTGATAATGCGACAGTTGAGCACTATAATATTAGTATAAGACTTATTGTAATTAGCATTATTTGATTTTAGAGACAGGAGGAGAAAGCTTTGAAAAAGATTATAGCAGTTCTGATGGTGCTTGTAATGGCATTATGCTTCGCAGCCTGCGGAGGCTCGGATTCATCATCTGGGGATACAGACAGCAGTCTGACAAGCAATCCAAGCACAAGAAGTGCAGAGGTAACTGAATCTAACATGATGGCTGACGATTTCGTTATTCAGGTTGAGGATGGAGTTGCAACAGTTGTAAACAATTCACCATTTATGATTGTCAATTTCTCGGCAATATACCAGGCAAAACCAGATGCGGACCTGAACATGTTCAAGGACCTTGAGGTTAATAGCATTGATAAGGCGGCAACACGTGTGCCGGTTTCTTCAATGACATCGGGTGAAGTATCTGAGAACAATCAGGTAGAATTGATGGAGTTAACTTCATTTATGGGATGGACAACGGATACTCCGGCAACACAGGAGCAGTTCGATGCCTGTGAATTCTACGGATATTCTATGGATATTGTTGGCGAAGATTCTGTTGTATATGAGGTATTATACTCAGCTGAAGATGATTCATGGGAAGTTGAAGCAAGCGACACATATTCCTGTGAGTGGCCAACAGGTGGTCTGATGGAGGGTGTCCCTGAAGCGACGATCGGGGTGGCAGTTCTGTGCGAACCGGAATATATTGAATCACTTTCATCTAACGAGGTTTATATTTATGGCACAACAGCTAAGGAAGTTAAACAGTACGCAAAAGAATTAAAGGAAGCGGGCTTCTCGAAGGATTTCAGTATCGATACATACGATGACGGATCTGTATATGCCAGTGGAAGCAATGGCAGCAAGGACGTGTCAATAAAGTTCCATCCAGAGTACAATAGAGCAGAACTTTGGGTAAGTGAATATTAACCTGAAGTGACAGGCTAATAAGAAACTCTAAAGGGGCGCACAGGCGCCCCTTTTTTATTGCCTTCCCCTAATGTATTTCGTCCATTTGATATAGCCATAGGTGGTGTTGGTCAGATATCCCAGTTTGAGAACCAGAAGAACCCACTGCCCCGAAAGGACATTTATGACGCCCTCGAGAATTGAACTGATGTACCAGGCAATCCACTGCTCCCGGTAGCGGAGAAGGATGAAAACCCCGTTGCAGATTCCCACAGCGGTAGCGCATGCGTCAAGATAGCACACGATAATTTCGAAGGTCATGTTGCCGCCGAAGAGGTCGGTAGTAATATCCAGGCTGCTTATCAGGTAACCGATGGCAATGGTCCAGATGAAGATGCCGATGATAATAAGAACCTCAGCAAGACCGCTGAGTTTGCGCACTTCAGTCAGCTCGCTTTGGGATTTATCCGGGTGCCTGCTCCAGCTGACAAAGCTGACGATGTCAATGGGCAGCCAGAACAGCAGAGTTGAAGCCATGGTCGCGAAGCGGTACGCGCAGACAATGCAAATGGCGATCTCGGTGAACTCAACAAAAACGGACACGATAAAATTCCATCTGCTCTGCTTGGAAATCAGCAGCTCGCAGAGAATGTTCAGAAAGGTGTCGGCAAGATACAGCGCCATGATTACGCTGCCGCGCACGCCGTTCATGTCTTCTTCCGGGAAGATAATGGCACATGCAAAGGCAAGAATCAGTATGCTGAAGAACCATGTTTTCTCATATGTTGTAAAGAAACGCCACAGCTTCGTGGCTTTGACCTTAAGCTTGCTCATCGCTTACACCAGTGCCGGAAGATATTCCAGTCCTAGAAGTGCTGCCAGGAAGCCGAAACCAAGTCCGGAGAAAAGTCCGATGAAGCGGGCGGAGCCATCAGGCTCGTGCTTCAGATATTCACGATAGGTAATGAGACCGGCAAGGGATGCGATGAGTGTTCCCATGCCGCCAATATTGACGCCCAGAAGCAGAGACTTGTAGTCGCCCGTAAACTGGGACAGGAGAATTGCTGCGGGCACATTGCTCATGAACTGGCAGGAAAGGGCAGAAACCGCGAGGGTGCTTTTGCTTAAGAGAAGCGAGAAGCATGTCTTGATTGCCGGTATTCTGGCCATGTTGCCTGAGAATACGAAGAATGCCGCGAAGGTGCCAAGGAGCGGATAGTCCACTGACTTGAGAGCATCGCGGTCAGTGTGATCAGAACTGCTCCAAGAACGATTGGATATGGCACCTGTCTTAAAACTACAGAAATTGTAAATGCAAATAGCAGGAAGCAGATTATGGTCTGCTTCCTGTTTATTTCTGTGTCGGCCGGGATAATCTTAAGTGGTTCCGGTTTGATTACCAGACAGCACAGAGTGAGAAGAATCATTGAAGCCACGAAAGGCGGCAGCATGATTTCCACGAATTCACTTACAGGGATATCGTATTTGGTGAACAGAAACAGGTTCTGCGGATTTCCGAATGGTGCCAGCATTCCGCCCAGATTGGCGGCGATGTTCTGAAGGACGAAGAGGTAAGCCATGTGCTGTCTTTGTCCTGTGCTTGAGAGCACGAAGAAGCCGAGGGGCAGGAAGGTGATGAGAGCCATGTCATTTGTGATGAACATGGATCCGATGAATGTAATGTATACGAGTGCGATTGTGCAGATTCTGATGTTGCTGAATCGCTTGACTATTTCCGATGCGAGAACGTAGAAGAAGTTCACGTTCTTGAGGGCGCATACGACTGCCAGAATGCAGAAGAGACAGCTCAGGGTTTTCAGATCGAAGTAGCCCCAGTACTCTCTGTCAAAAGGTACGAAAACAGAAGTCACAATGGCGGCTGCCAGAGCAACTGTGAACATCATATTCGATTTGAAGAAGTTCATTGCTTTCATTTTATTTTCCTTAATATATAAATTGGCCCAACGGAGAATATTGTACTACTTTGTGATGGTACTAATTTGCGAAGATGTCATAATGGAAAAAGAAATCATAAACAATCAGAGGAAGCAGGAAAATGAGCGACAACGACTACAAGATAAACAAAGCCGGATGCGCGGTACTGACATTCATAGTCAGCCTGATATCGCTGAGGCGAATCAGCGGATTCAAGCTATCCGATATTAACAAATAAAAAAATGACAGGGATGTGTTCCCTGTCATTTTTTATTCAGCTTATTTATTGTACCATTCTTTAACAATACCCCACAAATCGTCATCAAGAAAGTATTCAACCGCGTTGAAATATTTTTCCGGCACACCGAAGTATGCTTCTGCAATGCCGCCCGTAATTGCAGCCATGGTATCGCTGTCGCCACCGATTGAGATGGCATTTCTGATTGCATCCTCGTAGCTGTCCGCCTCGAAGAATGCTTCAAGTGCCTGCGGCACTGTTCCCTGGCAGCTTTCATTGAACTGATAAGTGTCACGTATGTCATCAAGTGTGAAGTCTATGTCGTAATAGAACTCGTTGATATAATCCTCGATTTCATCCTTTGAGCTTCCGCTTCTGGTCATGTAAATGGCAACGGCTGTAGCCTCAGCACCCTTGATTCCTTCCGGGTGATTGTGCGTAACCTCGGTTACTGCCTTTGCAAGAGCCTTGGCCTCTTCCAAGTTGCGAGCCGCGAAACCGGCTGCGCTGACTCTCATTGCTGAGCCGTTCCCGTAACTGTTGTATGGCATTGGAACCTCGTCAAAAATCCATCCGAAGAAGCGACCACCGTAGCCGCAGTGCGGATAATTTGTGCCGATTTCCCGCATGTACCTGATGGCGTTATCGCTGACCAGCTGAGTGTCGATTCTGTCAGCACCATCTGTTGTGCCCAGCTCACTCTTGTCGGCGAGTCCGTATCCCGACTCCATAAGCGCCTTCGCCAGCGAAATGGTCATAACGCTGTCGTCTGTCGGGAAGCAGTCCTCCGTCATGAACTCGAAATCCTTAGCTCTGTAATTGTCCCATTCAAATCTTGATCCTACAATATCTCCTATAATTGCTCCTATCATGTGCAACCCCTCCTTTCATCTATTGTCATTATAACCTATGGGAAGGGCGGAAAGGTTACTTTACAGGGGACACGCTGTTACTCCCGCACGAATACCGCCATCATGACGAAATATGCCACGGCGAAAACGGCTGCTGATTCAGCATTACCAGAAATGTTCCGCTGAGAATGATTGCGATGTTCAGTTTTGATTTTGCATTATTGTTAGTCATGTCTTTATCGTCCGCCACTATAATAACACAACAAAAGATGACAGAGAATTTCTGTCATCTTTTGTTTTCAATTATTTAATCAGAGACGGCTTGGCACTGTTTTTCGGTATCGCTGCACGTGCAACATTTATTGTTCTTGGGCCCAGGCAGCTCTGGTTGATTTCACAGTTACCCTGGAGCGACAGGTACATTGCGGTATCTGTGGCATCCCAGTCATAAGCATCGGATATCAGTCTCTGCATTTCTAGAAGTGAATATTTGATGGCAAGAGCGATGTCATGATCACATGCATTTACATACCAGTTTTCCTTATCTTCAACAACAGGCCAGTTCAGTTCAAAGGATTTGATAAGCCTTACACGGACGAGTATTTCCCCGGCAATTTCAATGCCTGTGCCGATAATTTCGCCATCACCCATAGTTGCGTGCAAATCCCCCATTTGAAGAAGCGCTCCATCAACATGCACCGGAAGGTACACTGTGCTGCCTTTGCGAATCTTCTTGCTGTCCATGTTTCCGCCGCAGGAGAAGGCGTGTCCGCAGATTATCGGATCATCAGCAGGGGCTGTTCCGATTACGCCAATCATCGGATCTATCGGCCATGTGATGTCCTTGAAGTGCGCCTGTTTATCTTTTATCGGAATGATTCTGGTGCGGTGTTCACAGGTTTCCTCGATAGGGCCTGTACCAGGGAATACTACAGCCACTCCATGATCAACAACATCGATGTTCAAAATATCTACTGCTAGAACATCTCCCGGCTCGGCGCCGTCGATAAAAACGGGACCCGCTGCAGGGTTACACTTTGACAAATCTATTTTATCAACGGTTGTGCCGTCCTCCTGAATCTGATTCGAGAAACAATCCATCGGTTTGAAGGTTAAAATTTCTCCTGGCTGAGATGTTGCGGCAGGTTTGTTGTCCTTATCAAAAGCTAGAACGGATTTACTGATTACTTGCATTTGCTGCACCTCCTTTGGCTGATAAATCAACCCACGTTTCTATGGGTGTATGTTACAACTGGGCGTTTACAAAAAACTTACAAACAATATCGAAAAAATTACTGTCTCAGTATAATTCCGTGTTTATGGAACACCTCTAGAGTTTTATTGGAAACAGTGCTCTTAAGGTCTTCTTCGGTATTATTCAGTAGCTCAGCGTAGACATCCTTGGCCTTGGAATATGCGTTGATTGAAAGCAGTTGCGAAATGTAGTCAAGGCAAATGTCATCGAGGTATGGTGCTATTTCGATTATCTTGTCATAATAATTCGTGAAGTCGTAATAGTTTCTCTGATTAAAGTGAAAATCAGCAAGTTTCTTAAAAATGTTTACCTGCATGAGTCTGTACTTTTCACGTGGCCCGTCAAGGAAGGAAACGTAAGGGAAATCCTCCATGAAATCGCCGCGAAAAAGCTTGCTCGCTTCAAAAAGTTTGTCCGCTATTGTCTCGGTCAGAATAGGGGAAACTTCGTTGCTGCGTTTAAGCAGTGAAAACTCCTCTGAGCTGCAGATGTTCGCAACGGTCTGAATATCAATTGTAACTGCATCGAAATTGATTTTGTAAACATCTCTGAAGCGGATAATGTGTGACTGCTTTTCTTCGCTGTCAACACAGCTGGCCAATGCCTTTCTTAAGGTGGACAGAGATACGTTGAAGGAGTTGAGCCTCTTTTCGTTGTACTCCTCAAACAGTGTGTCTACTATGGTGTCACGGTTTGCTCCGCGTACGTAGTTGCAGATAAGGTACTGCAAAAGTTCCAGACTGGAAGTTCGCCTAATTACGGTTGTCGCATTTTTGCCGTTTATCGTGAACTCACCAAGAGTTGAAATGTCCAGCTCAATATTTTTTGCCGGCATGGCAATTACCCGGTTCTGATCCCAGGCAAATTTGTGGTAACGGCATATATCCTCGAGCTCGGATTTTTTTCTTGAGCTGGAGATGGTATCCCCATAATGATCAAAGATTTTTATCTGCAAAGCCACAGCGGCGGCTTTAATATGAGCATAATAATCCGAGTACTCCAGACAATTGGCGAGCTCTCTACCGGCAGATTCGTAGTCTCCGCCGTAGAGGTGCGCCTTGGCAAGAGTGTAGTAGGAGTAGCCCAGGTCGTATTCCAGAGAACGAGACTCAGCATATTCAAAAGCCTTGGATGCCCATTCCAATGCACCTTCCACATCGCCTTCAGCAAGCTTGCACGAACTGTAGGTAATAAAGAGGAAAAGATGCGTGTTGTGACCGGATGATGATGTAAGTGAAAGCGCCTGAATAATGTAAGGCTCAGCTTCAAAAGGATCGCCTCTTCTGAGAAGACAGCAGGCGATTTCATCCAGGGTGATTATCTGGGCATAGGTAAACTTTTCGCGCTCCGCGATGAAGAGGGCGCGTTGAGCATATTCCATGGCCTTGTCGTTTCTGTTGAGTGATCGATAGCACGTTGCAATATAACTCAGAATGCAGGATTCGAGCGTGGTGGCTCCGATAAGCGAAATGTTGCTCAGAGCATTCTGCAGAAGAGTTATTGCAGCAGAAAGGTCACCCAGAATGAGCTCGATGAGTCCGGACCAGTATTGCAGCTGGGCTGTAAGAAGGAAGTTTTTCTTTTCCCTATGCTCGTTTATCATGCTGCGAAGCGGGCCTAGAAAGTCTTTCACAACACGGGCGGGAAGATTTCTGCTAATGCTGCCTGCAAGAGTTGATATGAGGAGAGACGGATAGAGCTCTGAAATGTAAGTTACAAATCTGCGAAGGAGATCTTCCGGAGAATATCTGTCCCGCAGCGCCAGCGTTATTGCGGGCAGTCTGTCTGCATCCCATATAGCCGATGCGTGTATATATGATTCTGCGTAGTAATAGTTTTTCTCATATGCCAGAGACAGCTTTCTGTGAGCATTAAACAATTCACCTGCTTGCGCAAAAGCAGGATACTGTTCGTAAAGGCGTCTTCGTAGCAGTTGATTGCATTTAACATATCCGCTGACATCCTTGTATATGAAAACGGATTTGCCGAGGAGTGTCTCGATTTGCTCCTCGCTGTTTTCGATGTCGAGATAGTCATCTACCACTGCGGGAATCAGATCACACATGAGAACTGTTCTTGAAAGAAACTCCCGTTCCGATTCATCAAAAGTCTCAATGATTTTGTCGAGAGCAGGGGCGATTATCTCATGCAGATGAGTAACAAGGCTCTTGAGAATTTCATCTCTGCTGAATGCGGATTTAAATTGAATGTGTTCGCAGAAAAGCTTGTAGGCCAGAGGCCATCCACTCGTCTTTCTATATATGTAATTAATCTGGCTGTCCTCAAGACTCAGCTTGTGAATTTCATTAAAATAAACTTCGGATTCCTCTTCGGTAAATGCCAGTGCGTCGGGATCCAGGAGCAGAATATCCGTGTGAAATTCGCCTGACAGCTTGCCGTAAACGGACTGGTTTTCATTTACAAAGATGAATTTAACGTTTTTGCGGGCTAAAACTGCATGTTCTTTTAATGTAAGTGAAAAATCGTGGTTCAGTATATTTTCATCAGCATTTTCTGCAATGATAATATCGGCATCGGCAGATTGCAGCACGGATGCAATGTCCAAGTCGGACTTGTTCTGCATGTTAAGGTACTTGCCGGTCAGGTTTCTGGATTCAAGATATGTCTCAACAAGGGAGGTTTTGCCAAAGCCCTTGTCAGCAGCCAGGCATATGAAAGTATACTTGTCGAGGGCATCAAAAAGCCTGTCGCGATGCATTAAATCTTTTTGTACTATCAACTTCGATGTGCTCCTTAGCTAAATAGGAAAAAAATACAATAAATTACTGCGATTATAGCACATAGTAAGTTTTATATCAAAATATGTAAGTTTTTTGTAAATGTTATTAAATAAAATTTAAGCAATTAAAAATTGAGTAGTTGTATTTTGAAGGAGGGAAAATGCAAATGGACAAGAACCTTAAGGTATATCCTTATATGCCTAACACTGTGCCCGAGGTTCGTCAGGAAATGCTGGACAGAGTCGGGATTAAAAGCGTTGATGAATTGTTTGCACATATCCCGGAAGAGATCAGGTTTGGAGACAAAGAACTGCCTTTACCTGAAAGAATGGCATCTGAGCAAACCCTTTCGAGATATATCACAGGAATGCTGAAGAAGAACACCAGCTGTGATGACTTTATCAGTTTCCTGGGTGGCGGAGTAGCACAGCACTACATTCCTGCTGTTTGTGACACCATGGTTCAGAAGGGTGAGTATCTCACAACTTTCATGGGTCACTATTGCGTAGACTCCGGAAAGTATCAGGTATGGTGGGAATTCCAGTCCCTGATCTGCGACCTTACCGGAATGGAAATGATGGGATGGCCTGCACAGGAGGGAGCAACATCAACCTGGAGTGCAATTCTCACAGCAGCAAGAGTTAATGCCGGAAGAAAAGAGGCAGTAGTTGCCGGAAACATTGATCCGGATAAGATGAGAAATCTCAAGGAAGTCTGCAGAGCAAAACTCGACATCAAGGTCAGCGAAATTGACCATGAGACAGGGCTTATCGATATTGACAATTTCAAATCATTAATCAGTGAGAATACCGCTTGCATATATGTAGAAAATCCTACATTTTTCGGCGGAATTGATGAGAGATATGAAGATCTTGCCAAGTATGCACACGAAAAGGGAGCATATGTAGTTGTATATGTTGACCCTATTTCATTGGGACTTCTGGAAACACCTAAGAACTACGGTGCGGATGTTATCTGTGGAGAACTCCAGTCACTGGGAATCAGAATGCAGTTCGGAGGTGGCATGAGCGGCTTCGTTGCAACTCCATTTGAAGAAAAGTGGATTGTTGAATATCCGTACCTGGCACTCTCAAGATATAAGACTGTTGAGGAAGGTGAGTTCGGTTATGCAAGCATGAACTACGAAACGGTTTCATACAACAAGAGAGAAGATGCAGGTGATATCACGAGTACCTGCTCAGCTCTGTGGAGTGTAGCTGTTGCATGCTATCTGACACTTATGGGTCCTGAAGGACTTAGAGAAGTTGGTGAAACTATGGCCTACAAGGCAGCATATGCCAAGAAGAGACTGTCAGAAATCGAGGGAGTTGCAATTCCATTCGATGCCAAGTGTCTGAAGGAATTTGTTGTTAATTTCAATGACACCGGTAAGACGGTTAAGGAAATCAACAAGGCACTGAAGGAATACAAAATCTTCGGTGGCCATGACCTGTCAGAGGGATTCCCTCAATTTGGACAGAGTGCACTGTACTGCGTAACAGAAAGCAGGACAAAAGAAGAAATTGACTATCTGGTTGATTCACTGAAGGAGGTGTTGAAATAATGAAGCCCAATTACTTAAGTGATGAAAAATTCAGAGGGACAAAAGAATTCGTTGATCCACAGCGCATTATCAGAGACAAGTTTCAGCAGGTAAGATGGCAGGAACCTCTTTGCTACGATATCGGCAGACCGGGTGAAAGAGGTGTGCTTCTGGATTATGCAGAAGATGAAATCGTAGACGAGTTTGGAGATGATATAGGAAATGTAGTTCCAAAGAGCATGCTCAGAAAAGAGCCTCCAAGGCTCCCTGAAGTTGGGCAGGCAAGAGTTGTAAAGCACTTTACAAGACTTTCGGAACAGATGTCCAGTGAAGACAGCACAATCTGCTTCCCTCTGGGAACGTGCACAATGAAATACAATCCGAAGATTCATGAAAGATTTGCAAACATGCCACAGTTCGCAGAACTGCATCCAAGACAGGATGACGATACAGTTCAGGGAATTCTGGAGATTATGTACAAGATGCAGGAATACCTGAAAGCGCTGTCAGGTCTTGACGGAATCACACTCCAGCCGGCATGCGGCTCACAGGGAGTATTCTCAAACGCACGTATTCTGAGAGCTTATCAGGAAGATAGAGGCTTTGGTCTTGACAAGAAGGACGAGATTATTTCAACAGTATTCTCGCACCCTTGCAACCCTGCAACACCGGCAATGAGCGGATACAAGGTAATTACTCTCTATCCTGATGAAACAGGATATCCTTCACTGGAAAAGTTCAAGGCGGCAATAAATGAAAGAACTGCAGGAATGATTATCTGTTGTCCTGATGACACAGGAATATTCAATCCGGATATTGCTGAAATCAACAGGGCTGTTCACGAGGTTGGCGGACTTTGCATCCTGGACTCAGCTAATGCTAACGGATACTTCGGATGGGCTAGAGCCAAGGAATCAGGATTCGATATGACACATTGGAATCTCCACAAGAGCTTCGCAAGCCCTCATGGAGGAGCCGGCCCTGGATCAGGTCCTATCGCAGTAAGAGAAGATCTGAAGGAATATCTGCCTGTTCCTACTGTTGACTTTGATGGTGAGAAGTACTTCCTGAATTACGATCATCCAAAGAGCATAGGCAAAGTTAGATCCTTCTACGGAAATGTAGGCGTAGTACTCAGAGCGTTCTCATGGGTAACATCCCTTGGTAAGGAAGGAATGCGTGAGGTTACAAATACAGCGGTACTGAACAGTAATTACCTGAGAACATATCTGGAAGAGCTTGATGGAATCGAAGTAGGGTTCAATATGCCGCAGAGACTGCATGAAATCAGATACAGCCTAGATAAGATTTATCAGGATACAGGATTTGATTCAGATCTGATTACACAGAGACTTAACGACTTCGGTATCGGCGGCAGCTTTACCAGTCACCATCCAATGATTGTACCGAATCCGATTACACCTGAACCTACAGAGACATACTCGAAGGAAGAAATCGACGAGTACGCAGCTGCCATGAAGGAAATCGTTAGAGAATGCTACGAAGAGCCTGAGCTCATAGCTCACGCGCCTAACAACTGCAGTTTTCCTAACATTACTGAAGAAATGGCAAACCCTGCAAGTCAGGCAACGTGCAGATCGGTATTTGAGAGGATTCATAAAAAATAAGAATTGATTATAAGAGGTGCAGAGAATGAAGAAACTGGGTTTTATCGTAAATCCATATGCGGGAATAGGTGGCAGCGTTGCGTTAAAAGGCAGCGATGGCGACGAAATCGTTGAAAAGGCACTTTCGCTTGGCGCTGTGCAAAAAGCCCCGGAAAGAGCAAAGATTGCATTAAAAGAACTGTTGGCAATCAAGGATGAATTTGAAATGATTACCTGCCCTGGTGACATGGGTGAGAATGAAGCTAAAGAAATGGGCATCGATGCGGAAGTTATCGGTGCAGCCCACGATGGAAGAACAAAAGCGGAAGACACTTATGCAGCAGCTAAAGCAATGGGAGAAAGAAATGTTGATCTGATTCTTTTCGCTGGCGGTGACGGAACAGCAAGAGATATTTATGACACGATAGGAACAGCCATTCCTGTTGTTGGCATCCCAGCCGGAACCAAAATGCATTCCGGGATATATGCCGCATCCCCTGTCGCTGCAGGCAAGCTCTGCTCAATGTACCTAACCGGAATAATCGGAAGAACCACCGAGCTTGAAGTAATGGATATTGACGAGGAGGCATTCAGAGAAGGACAGGTAAAGGCAAAACTTTACGGAGCACTAAAAGTTCCGAATGCACCGAATCTTACCCAGGGAATGAAGAGCGGTGGACATGCTAAAGATGAGAGCATTTATCTGGACGGCATAGCCGAAGCGGTTGTTTCGTCCATGGAAGACGACGTTCTGTACATAATCGGTTCAGGGACAACTTGCAAACCGATTATGGACAGGCTTGGTCTTGAAGATACACTTCTTGGCGTAGACGTTGTCTGCAACAAGAAACTTGTTGCCAGCGATGTTACGGAAAAACAGCTTAAGGAACTGATTGAGGGTCGCAAGGCAATAATATATGTAACTCCGATTGGCGGACAGGGATATATCTTTGGACGTGGAAACCAGCAGCTTAGCGGCGATGTTATCAGAATTGTTGGTGTTGAAAACGTCAAAATCGTTGCAACTCCAACCAAGCTCCAGTCTCTGCCTAATCACCAGATGAGGGTGGTTACGGTAGTTGTTGAGGTTGATGAAATGTTAAAGGGCCCCAAGAGGGTCGTCAGTAGTAAGTCTGAAATATCCATTTTGGATATTGCATAGCAATAATATTAATCATTATTTGAAAGGAGAAAAACATGGATAACGAAAGATTGCCTTCATCAGGCGGAGAAGGATCGTTTAAGAAGGTCCTCGGCTTCTGGCCACTCGTATTCTTTGGCTTTATAGCCATGTCACCTACAGCAGGTGCTACATACTATCCAGACACACAGGGCACATCAAATGGTTATACTTGGATTGGATATGTAATAGCATCAGTTCTGGTTGTTCTGACAGTACTGTCATACCAGATCATGGTTTCAAAGAAGCCTAGCGCAGGATCAGCATATGCATATTCAACTATCGGTCTTGGTGCAAAGCCAGGATTTATCGTTGGGTGGACACTGCTCATCGACTATGCGCTGACACCAATGTTTGTACTCGCTATCGCAGGTATGTACCTGAATGCAATTTTTCCTGCTATTTCAATTAAGCTTTGGGTAATAATCATCGGCATCATGGTACTGATTCTATCACTTGTAGGTGTAAAGATAGGAGTACTTGTTGAAAATGCACTCGGAATATTCCTGATTGTATTTATGATTATATTCATGGGTGCAGGTTTATTCGCAATAGTACATCATGCAGACGCTTCAGGCTGCAGACCGGAATTGATTTATGACAGCAGTCAGATTTCATGGAATGGTACTCTGCAGGCTGCATCACTTGGTATTCTGTCGTTCGTAGGTTTCGACGCTATCAGTACACTTGCAGAAGAAACAAAGCTTTCAGTTAAGAAGTTCACACACACCATGATGGTAGCAGCACTGCTGCAGGCATTCTGCCTGATCGTATCAGTAATCATCATGGCACTTGCTAAGGACTGGAAGACAATCCCGGCAGACAACTTCGATACTTCATACCTGTATCTGCTGAGAGAGTGGACAAGCCCTGCAGTAGCAGACGTTCTGGTAGTAATCAAGGAACTGGGTATCGTAGCTCTGATTGTAGCATTCGTTACTGCATCCAGCCGCGTACTCTATGCAATGGGCCGTTCGGAAGCACTGCCTAAGAAGGTATTCGGACACCTTAGCGTTAAGTTCGGTACACCTACATGGGGTTCACTGATTGTATGTCTCATTTCAATCTTTGGCGCACTCTTCCTCGACTGGGGATTCATCGCTTCAATCGTATCATTCGGTGCATGCATAGGATTCATCGGTGTAAATCTGTCAGTATTCGTACAGTGCTGGGTTAGAGAGAAAGATCACAAGGTATTCAGACATCTTATCGCACCGCTGTTCGCAGCAGTTGCAATATTCTATGTACTGATACACCAGAGTACAGCTTGCCTGATTGTCGGCGTAATCTGGATGATAATTGGTGTAATTGTACTGATTGTAAGATACAAGACTCACCCTGTATTCAGAGAAGCACTTGATAACGGCACACTTGAAATGTAAATCCATATAATAATTAGATGTAACTTAAACTGATTTGCACAATAGGCCCTGAATAATACTTCGAGCTATTAGCCGGGGCCTATTGCTTGCGAGAGGTATGGAAATGATTAATACACTTAAACTTGACACACTGCCTATCATGACGCAGTGTGGAGGCCCTAATCCGATTCCGGAAAGGGTTCTGCATGCAATATCCAAACAGACACTATATCACTATGATCCGGTGTTTCTAGAAATATACAAAGATACTACGGCAAAAGTACAGAAACTATTAAGAACTGAGAATGACGTCATCATGATGCATGGTGAAGCGGTTCTAGGTCTTGAAGCGGCTGCTGCCAGCCTTGTCAATCCGGGAGACACCTGCCTTAATCTGGTGTCAGGACCATTTGGCCAGGGTTACGCAAGACATTTGAAAAGAACGGGAGGAAACGTTGTTGAGATTGTCGTTCCATTTAACGAGTCAGTAAAAGCTGAACAGGTGGAAGACATGTTCAGGAAGAATCCTGACATTAGGATTGTTTCCATGGTTCATTCGGAAACACCGGCGGGGACATTGAACCCAGTGAAGGAAATATGCGAAATCGCAAAGAAATATGGTGCTGTTACAGTTGCAGATGCGGTTTCTTCGGCAGGGGGCATAGACGTTCAGCCTGACTGGGGAATCGACGTCTGCATAACAAGCCCGCAGAAGTGCATTTCGGGAACTCCCGGAACTGCAATTGCTGCAGTCAGCGAAGACGCATGGAATAAGATGAAATCGAACGATACGCCTTTAAGAGGATCGATTCTCAGCATGCTTGACATGAAGGAGAGGTGGCTCGAAGGCGGAAGGTTCCCTTATACACCTTCAGTAAATCAGGTTTATTCAATCAATGAAGCGATAACTGTTATTCTTGAAGAAGGACTTGATAACGTGCTGAACAGGCATAAGCGCGTTGCAGAATACTGTAGGTATCAGGTAAAGGACCTGGGCCTGGAATTATGGCCGGCCTCAGACGATATTATTGCCGATTGCGTTACGGCAATTACAATGCCTGAAGGAACAAATGATGCAGAGTTGCGTGGAATAATGCGCGACAGGTACAAAGTAATGATATCCGGCAGCCATGGAGATCTGTCCGGAAAACTGATCAGAATTGGCCACATGGGACACACGGCTTATGAGGCTAAAGTTATGATTGCGGTTGACGCCCTGAAATCAACATTGAAAGATCTGGGCTTATTATAGAAAACACAGACATACGTTAGGAGTTAGATATTATGTCACAAATATTAATAGCGTCAATTATTACGGTAATAGTACTGGCCCTATTTGTTACGCAGGCAATACCTATTTCAATTACAGCGGTTTTCGGAGCACTTGCGATGGCATTTGCCGGAATAATCAGTTTCGAAGATGCCCTGGCGGGCTATGCTTCTGATGCTGTAATGCTGACAATAGGGGCAATGACCATGGGAAGTGCGCTTACTGAGTGCGGGGTCACGACCCTGATAGGACATACGCTCTTGAAACTGCCTAAGGTTGGAGAAAGCGAAAAACTATTTCTCGGAATAGTGCTTGTTGTTTGTGCATTCCTGTCGGCGTTCCTGAGCAACGTTGCATGTGTTGCAATGTTCCTTCCACTTGTTGCCGCTACAGCGCGACTTTCAGAAGGCAGAATTACTAAGAAAAATACCTACATGGCAATTGGAATGGCTGCAGTAGCAGGCGGAGGGTGCACACTGGTTGGATCTACACCGCAGCTGATAGCACAGGGCATACTGCAGACAACCGAAGGCTGTGACCCGATGACTTTCTTCGAGATCACAAAGGGAGGAATCATCGTGGTAATCTTTGTTGTTCTGTACTTCGTAACAATAGGTTATGCATTGGAAAAGAAAGTTCTGGACTTCGAAGAGGTTCCGGATGTCATAGACACACCGGCTGATGAAGAGGAAATAGAAATAAACAAACCAAAGGCAATTCTCTCCTCAGCCATCTTCCTGACCTGCATCGTACTGTTTGTTGTAGGAGTGGGAACTGTTGGCGGCGTAGGAATGGCTGGAGGCGCACTTTGCATTGCTACAAAGTGCATCTCTGAAAAGAAGGCATTTAAGATGATGGATTGGACGGCAGTAGCTATCCTGGGCGGTACACTTGGAATCGCAAAAGGACTGAATGCCAGTGGAACGATTCAGCTCGCTGCCGAAAAGACGCTGGACCTTTTTGGAGGTCAGGATGCAAACCCGTTTATCTTGTGCTTCGCAATCTTCCTTCTGAGTACGGCACTCGGAAACATTGTTTCGCACACGGCAACAGCAGCCATATTGTGTCCGCTTGGTATATCGCTGGCATTATCCCTTGGATCGAATCCTATTGCATTTGTTGTTGCAGTAGTACTGGGATCAAATGCCTCGTTCATTACACCGACGGCCACAACACCTGTTACGATGACTCTCGTTGGCGGTTACAGATTTATGGACTATGTTAAGATTGGAACTCCATTGAATATTATTTCTGCGATAGTTACGGGGCTCCTCGTCCCTATATTCTACGGAGTATAATCTCCTAAATAAGAATAAGCCGTAAAAGGTGGCAGAAGCTCTGCCACCTTTTATGGTATAATTGATTAATGGGTGGACTATTCAAAATACTTGGCAGAGTCGCGACTAGCGACACCACGACGGGAATTGTAATAGCGGTAATAATCGGGATAATTATTATTGCGATTTTCGTATACAGAAACAAAAACTGAGGAGGTGTAATTATGTTCAGCAAGGAATATTTCAAGGATTACAATTATCCTAAACATGCGGCAGTTTGCCTGGGGGTTTATGGCGTGCTGTTTGCTTTTGACATGACCGTATCATATTTCATCCTGAAGAAAATGTTCAAGAAGATGGAAGCCGAAGGACTTCTGGACGAGGACTAAGAGATGAGCATAGACAAGAAACCAGAGAACGAAGAAATCTTCTCAACAATAAATCTGACCGAAGAGCTGAACCGGGAAAGAGAGCGGGAAGGCAAGTACAAGATCAAGCCGATCAATCCAATGAGCGGCTCAAACCGCAACTACTCGGAACACGAAAAGTCCTTTAATAATACATTCGACTTCTTTGCCAAACTGGCGAAAAAGGAAAAGGCCGAGAAAAAGGAAGGCGAAGATGAAAAAGACGATTGAGCTGAGACATAAACTGCATAAGTGCGCCGAGCTTTCGGGCTGCGAAGCAAAGACAAGACTGACGCTAATGGAAGCCATTCAGAGCGACACCGACCTGGAGGTATGTGACAGAGGCAGCTGGTTCTATGCCTATTATGATTGCGGCTCGCCTGATGCGAAGACCATTGGAGTGAGAGCCGACATGGATGCACTGCCTATGACGGACATGGATGTGGCGCCGGTGAAGGATCCGGCCGGCGGCATCGACTATAGCTCGGACACCGAAGGCGTTTCTCACAGATGCGGGCATGACGGTCACAGTGCCGCGCTCTACGCACTGGCGAATCTGATTTCTGAGCGAGGCGCATCTAACAACGTGTACCTCATTTTCCAGCATGCCGAGGAAACCGGACAGGGTGGTGCAGAGTGCGCTCAGTTAATAGATGAAAAAAACATAGATGAAATATATGCCTTCCACAACTGGAGCGGTTTCGATGAGTGCAGCATCGTCCTGGGAGAAGGGACGGTAATGTGCGCATCAGAAGGACTGCGCATTATTATGGAAGGAAGGCCGGCTCACGCCAGCCAGCCGGAGGACGGGATTAATCCGGGCTTTGCTCTGGCTCAAGTTGCAGGCAGAGTTGCAGAGCTTGAAGAGCGTTACAGCGGTCGAGCCATGGCCACCATGGTCGGAATAAACGCCGGTGGCCGAAATTTCGGAATGGCACCGGGAGAAGGCGAACTGGACCTGACTTTGAGAGCACTGCGAGAGGAAGACATGATTGCTCTTGAAAAAGAGATTCTTGCCTTTGCAGAAGAAGTAGCAGATGAAGCGGGCCTGAAGCTGAGCACAGAGAAACAGGATATGTTTCCTGATACCACTAACGATCCGGGAGCCGTGGCAAAAGTTCGGGAAGCTGCAGAGAGTCTTGATTTTGCAGTAAGCGAACTGGAGGAGCCGATTAGATCCTCGGAGGACTTTGGCTGGTACCAGAAGAAGTGTCCGGGCGCCATGATTTTCATCGGCAACGGCAGGGACTGGCCGCAGATTCACACGAGCACTTACGACTTCAATGACCGCATTCTTGAGACAGCGGCGGAGCTGATGTACGAACTTGTAAAATAAAAAATAGCGGGCTTCATTGCGAAGCCCGCTTTGCTTATGCAGTTTATGCAAATTACTTATGCAAAGCCTACATAAAATGTACATTAAAGGATACTCGCACATTATGTCGTATATTACTAAAAGGAGGGGATTTAAGATATGGATATTCAGTTATTAAGAGAAGTAAGCGATTTTCTGGAAGAGTTCTACGTGGACGAATCCTTTGAAGAGGAACCCTGCATTGAGGTAATCGGTGAAGAGGAACCCTGCATCAGGGACTTCGGTATGCAGGAGTGCTACGAGGCAGATGCCTGCGAGGAACCGAGCTTCGAAGATGAGCTGTGTGGCGATTTTGAACCCGAGCCTGAAGACAAGCGTGAACGGACAATTATTTCTTATTCGCTGGTTAGGCCGAATGCCGGTGCGCCCGGAATTCCACCTATCAGAGTCGAGAAATCCTTTGCCGAGACGCTCTTCGGATTTATCGATGCCAAGGGCATGACCGACGGACAGGCGGCCAATCGTTCGGGGGTTGACAGAAGAGTAATGTCAAAGATCAGAACCAACCCGAATTACACGCCGACGAAGAAGACCATCTTCTCGCTGGCTGTTGGCATAAGGCTCACTGAGGAGGAAACGGAGGAACTGCTCATGAAGGCAGGATATGCCTTCTCCAACACATCAAAGTTTGACCTGGTTTTGCAGTATTTTATTCAGAGAGAAAATTACGATATCTGGACGATTAACGAAGTGCTGAATTATTATGACCAGGAACCTGTGTGTTGCTAAGTGAATAAATTGCCGGGAAATGTCCCCTGGCAAGCGACCATTTACCACTTTCAACCCTATATAATCTGTGTAGAGGCTGAGGAAAAAACCTCGCCGGCTAAAACAAAGGAGGAACAGATTATGAGTAAGGGATTAACGGAAGTGGTATTTATTTTGGACAGAAGCGGATCGATGCAAGGACTCGAAGTTGACACAATCGGAGGTTTTAATTCGGTGCTTGCCAAGCAAAAGCAGGCCAGAGAGGAAGGCGCTGATGCGGTTGTAACGACAGTGCTTTTTGACGGCGAATACGAACTGCTGCATGACAGATTTTCGCTGGATAGCGTGGAGGAAATAAGCGGAGAGGATTACTGGGTTAGAGGATGCACGGCGCTGCTTGATGCTGTAGGTAGAACAATAAAGAAAACTGAGGCGGCACAGAAAAATCTGCCGGAAGGAAAGAAGGCAGACAAGGTACTGTTTGTAATCATTACAGACGGAATGGAGAACGCATCACAGGAGTTCAGCTACAGTCAGGTCAAGGAAATGATTAAAGCGCACGAAGAGGACAACTGGGAATTTCTTTTCCTGGGCGCCAACATTGATGCTGCGGCAGAGGCCGAGCGAATCGGTATACGCAGAAGCAGATCCGCCAGATATGTTCCGGACGGGGCGGGAACTGCAGTGTCATACGAAAGCATAGGAAATGCTGTTCGTAGTGCCATGTGCTGCGAATGTAGCGAAAAATTCGAGGTTGATGAAGAATGGTGCGGTGAAATACTCGAGGATTATGAAAACAGGGGATAAGCGTCGGGCCGGCTTCGTGGTAAAATATAAGCGATAGAATTGCCTTTGCATGAGAAAGGAGAATCTTATGGAGGACAGACAGCTTTATATAATATGGACCAATGCGGATCCAATCACTTCGGAGCACATGGTAATGATGTACTCGACGAACTCAATGCTCAACGGCTGGTGGGACAAGGTTACGGTTGTTGTATGGGGTAATTCCCAGCTGACCGCCACTCAGAACGAGGCAGTGAAGCTGAAGATCGCTTTGGCTCAGCAGGCCGGTGTGGAATTCAGTTCCTGCCTGAGCTGTGCCATTAATCTGGGTACGAAGGATGCCCTGGAGGAGATGGGCATTGAGGTAATTCGCTGGGGCGAGAAGCTTTCGGGCCTGATTCAGGGCGGCGCGAATGTGATGACGGTGTGATTTGGGGCCGGATTCTATTATACCTGATGAAACAGGCATTATATTTTAGAAAATATAGAAAAATGCATCATTTTTAAAATGACATTCTATAGAAGCAGCATAAATCATATGTTTTAAGTCCGTTTTATAGAATTGATTTGATACATTCTATAAAACAAACAAAATACGCTTTGTTTGGTTAGATAATATGGAATAAAAAAGGGAAAGAGGCTGAAATTCTATAAAATTCAATTTTGACAGCCTTATTATAGCGAAAATATAGAATGAGAGCTCAGCACCCACCGTGCCCACCTTACGAAACGCACTTACCACGCCAATCCGTCACCTAACAAGTTACCTTTTACCCCGAACCACGTGCTATAATAACAGTATAAGAGAGATACCAGATAGCGCAGCTAAAGGAGGGGATAGCATGCCATTATTATTCATAAGAAACGACATAACTAAAATGCAGACGGACGCCATTGTCTGCCCTGCCAACGAGGAACTGATTCAGGGGGCCGGCACCAGCCGGGCAATCTTCCAGGCGGCAGGCGAGGATGCGCTGGCCAAGGCATGTGCCATGGTGGCGCCGTGCAGGATGGGAACTGCGACCATAACAAACGGATTCAAACTGCCGGCAGGGAAAATCATTCACGCGGTTTGCCCGAGATGGTTCGACGGTGAGAGCAACGAGCGAAAGCTGCTCTACAGCGTTTACGAAAGCGCTCTGGAACTGGCGAAAAAATACAAGGTTAAATCCATCGCATTCCCGCTGCTGTCAGCCGGCAACTACGGCTATCCTAAGGAAGAGGCGCTGAGAACCGCATGCCACGCAATCACACGCTTCCTAATGGACAACGACATGACCGTGTACCTGGTCTTCTACACCGACGAAGCGGTGGAACTGGGCGAGAAGCTTTTCCCGATGCAGGAGAGAGAAATCGACAGTGACTACGTTGCCGAAAAGGACGAGAGCTACAGCAACGCCGAAACGACAGCATGGATCTTCGGCGACAGGGAAGAAGCAAAAGCAAGACAGATGCAGATTGATGTGTCGGACCTGAAGGTGCCGGCAGCTGACCAGAAGATACTGCTGACGGGGGAAAGCCTCAAGGCAATCCTCAGCAACAAGGGACCGTCCTTCAGCGAGACTCTCAGGAAATTTGTAGATGAATATAAGGGGAAAAAAGTTGATATATACAGAGAGCTCATAAGCAAGAAGCAGTTCTATGAACTGATGAAGGATTCGGACATTGTGCCGAAGAAGAGCACGGTTCTGGCACTGGCCATCGGAATGGAACTGACCGTTGCACAGACAAGGGAGCTTCTTGAGAGCGCGGGCTATTGCCTTTCGAAGAGCCTCGGACCGGATCTCATTATCCAGTACCACATCAGTAAAAAGGACTACAGCATCACGAGCATCAACGAAGCGCTCTTCCATGCGGGCTACGAAAGTGCGGAGATTGGTTACAAATAAACCAATAACTGGCAATTTTTCATGACATGAGAAAACGGGAAATCAAGAACGAAGAGAAGAGGGTGTTAATGATTGATAAGTAATGGGCTGTGGTAGTCAGGAAGACAATCACAGCCCGTTTAATTTTTTGTTGAAAATAGGACCTCGTGCAATGTAAAATTAAAGGGTGAAAGGAATAGGGAATTGATATGAATGATTACAACAAAAATTACAGACCATTCTACGAACAGATCTGGTGCATAGTGGCTGCGTTTATAATTTGCTGGCCGCTGGGCATACTGTTTCTGGTAATGAAGCTCATGCGCGATCAGGAGCTGAAGGTAAATGTTGGAGACCCATTCAATCCGAATAACCCTAATGCGGTAAACCGCATCTTAGGCAAGAGATCATGCAGAACCATTAAAATCTGGGGATGGATTCTCATCTGCGTAGGCGTATTCGCATTTTTTGGAATGATGGACTCATACTACACAGAGACGGAATTTCTGGCCATGCTCGTAAGTATAATCGGCATGGTTATCGCGGGAGTGATACTGCTGATCACGGCAAAGAGAAAAGTTGCCAAGTGGGACAGATATGACAGTTTCATCAACAAGAAGGGGAACACTTCTCTGGCTATGATTGCCGAGAAGACAGGAACTTCACTGAAGGCAGTAAGAAGAGACATACAGACAATGGTCAACAATGGATTCTTCGTAAAGCCGGAGAAGAACATTGAAGCCTATATCCATGGCGAGTACGACCTGCTGGTAATGACTAAAGACGGCGAACCGATGCAGGAAATCAAACCGCCGAAGCCAACGGCAGCAAGCGCCAAGCCGGGACAGGCTACAGGCATCAGTCCGGGACAGACATTCCTCATGGATCTTCACGAGGAAATCGACAGGACCACAGATCCCGAATTCAAGGCAACTCTGTGGAAGATTGACAGCTCAATAATGAGAATTGAGGACAAGCTTGCCGAAGAGCCTGAGCTGGCAAAGATTACAGCAGTAAAGAAGCTTTACGAATCCTATCTGCCGCAGACAATGGAATTCATCAGGAAGTTTAACGATGAAGAAGGTTCGGAAGAAACCAGATGGGATATCAAGAAGATGATTGAAACCTGTGCGACTGCCTTCAAGAACATAGAGGGCAAGGTGTACGAACGGGAAGATATAGATACCAAGGTAGACATGGAGGTTCTGAGAAAAACACTGGAACGCGAAGGCTACCTGAACTCGGATTTTGATCTTACAAGCAAACCGGAGAAAGCTGCGGAGCCGGAAGAAACTGCAAAGGCAGCCGCAACCGGGGATGAACAGAAAGGAGAAGAATAATGGCAGATATAAAAGACCTGACAAAGGATGAAGTTGAGCTTACGGTTAACAGTATGGTAGAGGAACCAGAAAATCTTGAAATGCCGGTTCTGACCCTGGACGACATTCCTGATAACGAGGCAGCCGCAGAGGCACTCAAGGATGAGGATGCATTCAGAATTGAAAACTTCACAGAAGATGAAAGACAGCAGATTGAAGGCTTTGCAGAAAAGATTGACCTTCACGATTCAAACCTGATCGTAACTTACGGCGCAGGTGCACAGAAGAGACTTGCGGATTTCTCAGACTCAGCTCTGGAACATGTAAGAAACAAGGACCTTGACGAAGTTGGAAACCTGATTGCTGATCTGGTAGCAGATCTTAAGATTGACCCGACAGAAAAGAAGGGACTGGCAGGACTGTTCCACAAGGGCGCAAACAAGATTGAAGAAATCAAGGAACACTATACAAAGGTAGAACAAAGTGTTGACGAAGTGGCAGAAATGCTACAGAAGCATCAGGAAACGCTGCTCAAGGACATCGCCATTGAAGACATGCTCTTTGAAAACAACAAGACTTACTTCAAGGAACTGACAATGTACATCGCAGCAGGCAAGATCGCTCTCAAGAAAGCAGAAGAGGAAGAGCTTCCTGCACTTAAAGCAAAGGCA
The DNA here is from genome assembly GCA_030535275.1 of Bacillota bacterium. Taxonomy (GTDB): domain Bacteria; phylum Bacillota; class Clostridia; order Peptostreptococcales; family Anaerovoracaceae; genus Lentihominibacter. Next base: position 37,400 of record JAUNIQ010000001.1, read on the forward strand.
GCCGAGTCAGGACTGGCTGAGGATGCACAGGATGCCAAGGACTTCGCATCACTTTGTGAGAGATTCGAAAAGAAGCTTTACGATCTGGAACTGACTCGTACAATCTGCATGCAGAACGCACCACAGATTCGTCTCATCCAGACTAATGCAATCACACTTTCAGACAAGATTCATTCAACAATCGTAAACACGCTGCCGCTCTGGAAGAACCAGATGGTAATCACTCTGGGCCTGGCTCACGCCAAGGAAGCAATCAAGGCAGAGAACATGGTTACAGAAACAACTAACCAGATTCTTGAAAAGAATGCAGACCTGCTGCACACTACAACAAACGAAATTGCCACTGAAAATGAAAGAGGCATCGTTGACATGGAAACTCTGCAGCACGTAAACAGCGAGCTCATCGCTACTCTCGACGACCTGATGAGAATTCAGCGTGAGGGACGCGAGAAGAGAATCGCAGCCGAAACAGAACTGGCCGCTATCGAGGATCAGCTTAAGGCAAAGATGATTGAGATGAGCACACCGGCCAACGCTGAGCAGGCATAATCCGGATAAGCGGACATAAAAAGAACGATTAAAAAGAGGGCTTGCGAGCCCTCTTTTGTTTTGCTTTATTTTGACCTGAATGTGATCCAGATTCCGACGTATCCGAGTTTGATGGTATTTTCATCGAGTATCTTGTAGCGGATACGTGAGTTTTTCTTCAGGTTCGGCCAGCAGATTGGCGGGTCGAAGTCCTCTTCGTCACAGTTCAGCTCCAGAATTCCCAGTTTGCCTGTGTCGTCACCCTCCATTGTACCTGAAATTCCCGGATTGCCTGCTTCCGCATCGAAGATGCTGAATGTACCATCCTTTTCGATGGTCATTTCATAAAATCCGATATACATGTCGTTGCCCGACGGCGAATCATCGGCCTGCCAGTCGCCTACGAGTCTGTCAGGAACGGCACTGCCGCAGCCTGTCAGGGCAAAAATCATAATTATAGCTGTTGTTATCAATAATATCTTCTTTTTCATAGCGGATTCATTATAGCACAAAACCAGGGCATTTGTGCACAGAAATAATTATTAGCACTCTCTCGTGTCGAGTGACAAAAAAGTGTTGACATTGCTTTTGCACGGTCTTACAATGGACCTAGGACAGGGGAAAAACCTGTTACATTGAGATATCGAAAGGGGTTTAGATATAAAAATGAACATCGAAAATTACACACAGAAAGCACAAGAAGCAATAGTTGATTGCCAGAATATTGCGCTGGAGGAAGGGCATCAGACAGTTGAAGGCGAGCACCTGCACATGGCACTTCTGCAGCAGAAGGACGGGCTGATTCCTAAACTGATCCAGTACGCCGGTTTGAATGCGGGCGAGCTGATCGGATCGGTTCAGGCTGAGCTGGACAAGCTGCCGAAGGTAAGTGGCGGCGCTGATCAGATGTATTCAAGCAGAAGGCTACAGCAGATTCTTCTCGATGCAGAGAAGAAGGCTGAGCAGCTGAAGGATGAGTATGTCAGCGTTGAGCATCTTTACATGGCACTGCTCGATGAGAAGAACACACCGAGCGCCCGGATTTTCAAGCGCTACGGAATGAGCAAGGAATGCTTCCTCAATGCTCTGAATCAGGTTCGCGGCAACCAGAGGGTTACGTCGCAGAATCCGGAAGAGGGTTATGAGGCACTGACAAAGTATGGTCGTGACCTGGTTGAAATGGCCAGAGACGGCAAGCTTGATCCTGTAATCGGCAGAGATGCGGAAATCAGACACACCATCCAGATTCTCTCAAGAAGAACCAAGAACAATCCGGTTCTCATCGGTGAACCCGGCGTGGGCAAGACTGCCGTTGTTGAAGGACTGGCACAGAGAATTCTCAACGGAGATGTTCCTGAAGGACTGAAGGATAAGACCATATTCGCGCTGGACATGGGCTCTCTTATTGCGGGCGCCAAGTTCCGAGGCGAGTTCGAGGAAAGACTGAAGGCCGTCCTCAACGAGATTGAGAAATCAGACGGACGTATTCTGCTCTTCATAGATGAGCTTCACAATATAGTTGGAGCCGGCAAGACTGAAGGCGCCATGGATGCGGGCAATCTGCTCAAGCCGAAACTCGCACGTGGCGAGCTCCACTGCATAGGCGCAACAACTCTCGATGAATATCGTAAATACATTGAGAAGGATGCGGCTCTGGAAAGAAGATTCCAGAAGGTCATGGTTGACCAGCCGACAGTTGAAGATACAATCTCAATCCTTCGTGGACTTAAGGAAAGATTTGAAATCCACCACGGCGTTAGAATAACAGACAGCGCTCTTATAGCATGCGCTACTCTTTCGGACCGTTACATCAGCGACAGATTCCTGCCGGACAAGGCAATAGACCTGATGGATGAAGCGGCCGCAAGAATCAGAACTGAAATCGACAGCATGCCGGCTGAACTGGATGAAATCTCGAGAAAGATCATGCAGCTCGAAATCGAAAAGCAGGCACTGGGCAAGGAAACCGACAAGGCTTCAGCAGCACGTCTGGAAGCTCTTGAAGCGGAACTTGCTGAGCTGAAGGATTCGAGCAATGCCATGAGGGCTCAGTGGGAAAGCGAAAAGAATGCCATAGCTGAGGTCAAGGAAGCCAAGCAGCAGCTGGACGAAGTGCGCCACGAAATAGAAGAGGCGGAGAGAAACTACGACCTTGAAAAACTGGCCGAACTGAAGTACGGCAAGCTTCCTGAGCTGGAGAAAAAGGTAGAAGAAGAAAAGGCAAAGGCAGACGCAGCCGAAGAAGCCCGACTTCTCAAGGAAGAAGTTGGAGAAGAAGAAATCGCAGAAGTAATTTCAAGCTGGACGGGCATCCCAGTGGCCAAGCTGGTTGAGACCGAAAAAGAAAAATTAATAAAGCTGCCTGAGATTTTGCATAAGAGAGTCATTGGACAGGACGAAGGCGTACAGTCTGTTGCAGAAGCCGTACTCCGCGCGAGAGCCGGACTGAAGGATGAACACAGACCTATCGGTTCGTTCATCTTCCTGGGACCTACAGGCGTAGGTAAGACCGAGCTGGCAAAGGCACTCAGCGAAGCGCTCTTTGACTCAGAGAAAAACATGATTCGAATCGACATGTCGGAATACATGGAAAAGCACTCCGTATCAAGACTGGTCGGAGCGCCTCCGGGATACGTTGGCTACGACGAAGGCGGACAGCTGACAGAAGCAGTAAGACGCAAGCCGTACAGCGTAATCCTCTTCGACGAAATCGAAAAGGCGCACCCGGACGTATTCAACATTCTGTTGCAGCTTCTTGACGACGGCAGACTGACCGATAACCAGGGCAGAACAGTTGACTTCAAGAATACAATCGTCATCATGACATCGAACATAGGCAGCAGCTACCTGATTGACGGCATCCGCGAAGACGGAACCGTTGACCAGGAAGTCAAGGACAAGGTCGAAGCCGAAATGAAGAAATACTTCAGACCTGAATTCCTGAACAGAATCGACGATACAATAGTATTCTCGCCACTGACTCAGGAACAGATAATGAAGATAATTGACCTGGGAATTGCAGACATCCAGTCGCGCCTGACCGAAAGAGAAATCACTCTGGAACTGACAGACGCCGCCAGAAAATTCATAGCAGAAGAAGCTTACGAACCTGCCTACGGCGCAAGACCTGTAAAGCGCTACCTGCAGAAAAACATCGAAACCGAACTGGCATCAAAGATCATCCGCGGAGAAGTAAACGACGGAAACAAAGTTCGCATAGATTCTGATGGTGAAAAACTGAAATTTGAAATATAATGGGTCAGAGGGACGGTTCTTCTGTCCCATTTAGGAGGACATTATGATAAACAATGTGACAGAATCTATTTTTTACATTGGTGTTAATGATCATGAGCTTGACCTTTTCGAGGGTCAGTATATTGTTCCGAAGGGCATGGCGTACAATTCGTACCTGATTAAGGATGAGAAGATTGCTGTGTTTGATACGACGGAGAAGAGCAAGGTTGATGAGTGGCTCGGCAATCTGGATGAGGCTCTCGGTGGTGCGAAGCCGGATTATCTGGTTGTTCAGCACATGGAGCCTGATCATTCGTCGGCTATTAAGCTTTTCCTTGAAAAGTATCCGGAAACTGCAGTTGTTTCAACTGCCAAGGCGTTCAAGATCATGGAGCAGTTTTTCCCTGGATTTGCAGTGGATAACAGAATTGAAGCTGAGGATGGGGATGCTCTGGACCTGGGTGCTCACAAGCTGACGTTCGTTTATGCGCCGATGGTTCACTGGCCTGAGGTTATGATGACATATGAGGCAAGCGAGAAGATTCTCTTCTCGGCTGATGGCTTCGGCAAGTTCGGAGCTCTCGACGTTGATGAGGACTGGGCATGTGAGGCTCGCCGCTACTACACGGGAATCGTGGGCAAGTACGGCAAGCAGGTTCAGGACGTTCTCGCAAAAGCAGCCGAGCTTGAAATTGAAAAGATCTGTCCGCTCCACGGACCGGTTCTCACTGAGGATCTGGGATATTATCTCGACCTGTACAACACATGGTCATCATACAGAGTTGAAACAGAAGGCGTTTGCATTTTCTACACTTCAGTTTATGGAAATACCAAGGAAGCCGCACTCATGCTGGCAGACCTGCTGGAGAAGAAGGGCGTTGAAACAGTTGAGGTTTCCGACCTTGCAAGATGCGACTGGGCCGAGGCTGTTGAGGACGCTTTCAGATATGACAGAGCTGTTTTCGCAACAACCACTTACTGCGGAGGAATCTTCCCGTTCATGAGGCAGTTCATCGATCACCTGACCGAGCGTAACTTCCAGAACAAGAAGGTTGCCTTCATCGAAAACGGATCATGGGCACCTGTTGCAGCCAAGATCATGAAGGGCATGTTCGAGAATTCAAAGGGACTCGTTTATGCGGAAAATACAGTAACTATCAAATCGGCATTGAACGATGAGAGCTTCGCACAGATTGAAGCACTGGCTGACGAACTGGCAGCAACTGCTGATGCAGGCGGTGCAGCAAAGATGAAGTGCGGAGTATGCAGATTCGTTTACGACCCGGAGAAGGAAGGCAAGCCTTTCGACGAGGTCAAGGATTCATACAAGTGCCCGATCTGCGGAATGGGCAAGAAGGTCTTTACTGAAGAGGCGGCTGCAAAGGCAGATAAGGGTGCAGGCGAAGAGAAGTACGTATGCGGAGTATGCGGTTACGCTTACGACGAAGTTGAAGCGGGCAAGCCTTTTGAAGAACAGCCTGACTCATACAAGTGTCCGCTCTGCGGAATGGCCAAGGTTGTTTTCAAGAAGGAAAACTAATAAGGACATAATAAAAGATGACGGGTTTCCGTCATCTTTTTTATTTGCTTTAGTCTTGCCTTTGCATCTAGCTCAGAGTGAATTTGCTGGAGTCGCCCGTTTTGAAGCGGCGCATGTACCAGTCAATGAGAAAGCTCAGCACGAAATCGTAGAGGAGCATCAGCAGAGTGCCGGCTATGATGAGCACGGCAAGCGGATAATCCGGCATGTGGATGCTGCCTGCGATAACTGTCTTGAAGAGCAGCAGAGCTATGCAGATGAGAGCGGCGAAGTAGACTGTCTTGACGGCAATCTGCAGAGGGCAGCTTTTTATTTTTTCCATGAAGAATTTGAGAATCGGGTAGTATCCGAACATGAACACATAAGGGATCAGTGCCAGCTTGTTGGGAATAAGCACGAAGCCCAGAATGCACGTGCCCGCGTAGACAAGAACTCCGCCGCCCACGCCGGTTTCGATTATCATCATGGCCGTGAACAGGGAACTGATGGCGAAGAGTGTCAGTTCGATTCCCGGAACTACAGTTGCTCCAAAGAGGGATATAACAGCAAGGGCGAGACAAATCCCGCCCAGTGCAATTTTGAATGTTCTGTTGTTTCGTTTCATGTCTTACATGCAGTCGCAGCAGCAGTCTGCGCAGATGTAGCACTGCAGTGCCTGGCAGCAGAAGTCGTCTCCGCCGGCCTGCTGATAACCACGGCCCTGTGCCTGGTTGCGGAATACGTTTCCGCGGTTTGCAACTGCGGCATAGTGCTGTCTGAATTCAACGTTTTCAGGATCCATGTTAACGGCTGTCTGAAGGTTGTTCATTGCCTCGTCGTACCAGCCCTTGCGTGATGCGACTACGCCCTTCAGGAAGAACCATTCCGCATTTCTGTTTGAAGAATTGTTCAGTGCGGTTTCGGCTGCATCCAGTCTGCCGCCATCGATGTCGCGACGTACCTGAATGAAGTCTGACTGTCTTGGCCTTGCCTGCTGACCGAACGGGCTGCCCTGACCGAATGGGCCACCAGGTCCGAAAGGACCGTTCTGACCGAAGGGATTGCCACCATTGTTCGGGCCTGCATTGTAGCCGCCTGCAGCGGCGCCGCCCTTCATGAGGGTGTCATAGGCCTGATTGATTTCCTGCATCTTCTGCTCGGCAAGATCAGCCAGTGGATTGTCCACGTACTTGTCCGGGTGATACTTCTTCACCAGTTCCTTGTAGGCCGCCTTGATCTCAGCTTCCGATGCACCTTCTCTAACTCCTAATACTTCATATGGATTCATCTTTTTCCTCTTTCTCTTCTTTGTGATCAAGAATCGTTTCCGTCTTACGATTCATTCCAAAGTAAACTATGTTATCTATTATACCTTTATTCTTCTTTATATCAAGTGCCGGCAGCTCCTCGCTGACAACGGCCAGATAGTGGTACAGGTTGAACTCGGCTTTCTCTCTGATGCGGGCTCTGAATTCCTCTGCACTCTCAGATGCAAAGGCAGCCTCGCCGCTTACACCACCCCGCCAGTCGAACCTGTAGAGTAGCGGATTGTATGCGCCGGACTCTATGTTTTCTTCGATGTCGTCAACGGCATCCATCAGGTATATCCATTTGCCCATATGATAGCCTATCTTTGCGAAGATTTCGTGAAGATTTTCGCCTTCGGCAGCAGCGTTACCGTCACCGTAGAGTGCCCTAGAGCCCTCGCGGAAGATTACTTCCATGATCTTGGCAAAGGGCTCTGCCACCCGGTCGATGCTGGCGCACTTATCGTTTTCAAGGCCGCCGAGAAGGGCCAGGTTCCATTCAATACCTTCGCAGAGTTCAGGGTGCTTCAGCACCAGTTTCTTATGGATGCGATGCAAAAGCTTCATGGTTGCCTTTGCACTTGTCTTGCCTTCGTCGTGGGCGTCATCAAGAAGCTTGTACCAGGCCAGGATGAGCATGACGTCACCGGCGTACTCGATGGCGCGATTCCTTATGATGGTCTTCTTCTTGATATGGTGGACAACGCAGTGCTCCTGGACGGGCGCATCAGGTGTTTCGTCTACGCTTGCCAGCAGGCAGGCGAGAAAGGCTGCATCATAACTGAGGGCCATTCGAGGCAGCTGTCCGTACTCGCTTCCGATGTACTTGCAGACTCCGCAGTAGTAGCCCTGATAGATTTCATATTCGCGGACCTTCAGGTCCGGTTTGTGGATTTGCACGTAACCTAACATGGCTACATTTTACCATAAATAATTGCGCTCTGCTATGTTGACATATTGACATGTCAAGCCTACAATTATATGTGGAAAAAGATGGATTTTATGCACTCGGAGGACAAAAAAACATGGGCTTTACAAATATAGTAACACTGTTGACCGGAATAGCATTGTTCCTGTTCGGCATGACACTTATGGGAGACGGACTTAAAAAAGTTGCCGGAAGCAAGATGGAACTTGTGCTTTACAGACTGTCAGGAACGCCGATAAAAGGCATACTTCTGGGAACAGGTGTTACTGCCGTAATACAGAGTTCATCGGCCACTTCCATCATGGTTGTCGGCTTTGTAAACTCGGGAATGATGAAGGTTAATCAGGCAATCGGAGTCATCATGGGAGCCATCATCGGAACCAGCATTACCGGATGGATCATATGTCTTTCGTCAATTGGCGGCGGCGGAATATTCGAGATAATCTCGACAACTACGCTGACAGCACTCATCGCTGTAATAGGCATTATTCTCAAGATGTTCACCAAGTCGGAGGTCAACCATTATGTCGGCGACATCATGCTTGGTTTTGCGGTACTTATGTTCGGTATCAGTACAATGAGCGGATCCGTTGAGCCTCTCAGAGACAGCCCGCAGTTCATCGACATGATGACGTCATTCACAAATCCGCTGCTCGGCATTCTGGTCGGACTGGTGTTCACCAGCATTATTCAGAGCGCATCTGCAGCAGTTGGTATCCTGCAGGCTCTGGCGGTAACTGGCGCAATCAATTTCCAGCTGGCGCTGCCAATCATAATGGGTATCGCAATCGGTGCAGCCGTTCCTGTACTGCTCTCAGCACTGGGCGCAACTGTAAGCGGCAAGCGTACCGCTTTCATATATCTCATGGTAGACACCCTGGGAGTAATCATATTCAGCATTCTGTTCTATGCTGCAAATGCAATCTTCGATTTTTCGTTCATGACTGTGACCATGAACATGGTTGCAATCGCACTGCTGAACACTGTGTTCCGTGCCGTAATCGTTGCCATACAGGCACCGTTCATCTGGCTGCTTGAGAAGATAGTAAAGCATGTGATTAAGGACAATGAAGAGGTTATCGAGGAACTGAGAGACGTAGACAGACTCGAAGAAAGATTCCTGGATCACCCGGCTCTTGCCATTGAGCAGGCAAGAATAGTAATTACTACCATGGCTTCCTTGACCGAGAAAAATGTACATCGTGCCAGAGGTCTTCTGGCAGAGTTTAGCGAAAGCAGAATGGCGAAGCTTAAGGAAATCGAAAATGTTATCGATACCTATGAGGATAAGCTTGGAGCATATCTCATTAAGATAATGAAAAAGGAACTTTCCGAAGACCAGAACAAGGCGGTTAATAAATACTTCCATGCCATTACAGACTTCGAGCGTATAGGCGACCATGCCTTGAATCTGGCGGAATGCGCTGAAGAGCTTAATCAGAAAAAGATTCAGTTTACACCGATAGCGGCTAAGGAACTTAGAGTTCTCCTGGCTGCAACTGAAGAAGTAATGGATCTGGCCAACAAGTCATTTGTAGGAGACGATGTGGAGGTTGCTTATAAGATCGAGCCTCTGGAAGAAACCATAGATAATCTGTGTGACCAGATGAAGATCAATCACGTTGACAGAATCAGAGAGGGAATCTGCCAGTATCAGCACGGATTCGTATTTAACGACATTCTGAACAACTGTGAGAGAATAGGCGACCACTGCTCCAATATCGGCATAGCCGAGAAGGCCGTAGCCTACGGCATCGAATCCCATGACATGGGACAGAGACTTGAACTGGAAAAGGAGCACGGCTTCGACCAGAAGTTCGAAGAATATCAGAAGAAGTATTCACTGGATTAATAACAGAAACATAAGCGAAAAAATCGAGCCGCTGTGGCGGCTCTTTCTTTGTTTTCATTTCCGTGTAGTTATTCATAGTGCAACCTCACGTGTTTTCCTATTATCTCCAGGGTCTCGTCATAACCGCCGGCGTCTTCCCAGTCGCCGGAAATGTAGTGTTTGACCAGACCGTAAATCCTGCTTTTGTAATAGTCCATTGCGCCGTCGAAATCCCTGCCCTCATCGATGAGCTGTCTGACGTCAACGGGCGCGTAGTCGATTGTAATTGTGCCGCGCTTCTTTGCCGGCTCCTCCGTCACGTCGACGATGGCGAAGTCCGCGCGGCTTCCGAATTCAAGCGCGAGTTCAAGCTTTATCTTTCTCATGTTTATTACCACTTGTTAAATACCTTTTCTGCAAAACCAAAGAAGTCCTTTATTTCGATTTCTGTTCCGTCGTCCAGGATGGCTTTGCCTGTGAAACGGCCAAAGACCTGGTGCTGGTCGGAGCAGAGAATTTTGAAATCTGTTTTTGATGCACGGTCCATTACGGGAACGAAGTCCATTTCGAATCTGCCGTCATCGCTGGTAAAGGTCCACGGCTCCTCGTATAGCTCATTGCCATTGTCATCCTTCGGGATGTTGAACGTTACCTGTGAAAGCTTGTGAGCCACGCCATCGTAGAAGAGCATGTTCTCGCTGGCTGCGGAAGTGTCTCCGAAGCCGTAGCCCAGGTTGAATCCGAAAGGCTTGCCATTGGCCATGCCTGATGCACTGCCCCAGTACCAGGTGTTCTTGTAGGTCCATACTCCGCGGCCCCAGTCAAGGAGACCGAAGAATGGGCTTGCCTTTGCATCTGGCTGCGGGTTATTAGCATCGCCCAGGTCGATGTGTCTGTCGCCCAGATCTACGAATCCACCTGCCGGCATGCAGTTGATCTTCTGGTTGTAGTAGAAGGCGGTCTGCTTTTCAGGGAAAGGCGTGGAGATGACCATGGTGTCGGAATGTGTGTCCGCTACCGCTTCCCGCAGCGGATTGGCCAGTTTGATTTCGCCTCTGATTGCGTCGCCATCCCTGAACTTGTCCATCTTGAATGAGAGAGTGCGGCCGCTGCCGTCGTTCTTGAATGAAAGGAAGTAGTCCTTGCCGAATATTTCAACATCGCCTTTTGACGATGTTGCCGGGAAGCCGGTCTTACCCATGGTCATGATGCGCATTGGGCTCCTGGTGATTTCCCAGCCCTCGTCGAAGTCCAGGAAGGATATGCTGTCCAGTCCCATATATGAATTATCGGCAATGGTCAGTGCCACTCCGATGTGTCCGTTGGTAATCAGATAGTAGTCCCACTCTTTGATTCTGAGCTTGCCGCCTCTGATGGCGCTGCGGTCATAGTCGAGAACCAGACTCGTTGAGTAGCCGGCTTCAGTAAGGTGACCGTTTTCGTCGAGGAGAGGTCCACGTGTGATGATCTTGTGCTGCATGATAAGAGCCTCCTGCCTTTGCATCTGCATGCGTTTTGTTATGAATTGATTATACTCCAAATTTTTTTCATGTAAAAGGCTTGACAGAGGCGGAAGGGTAAGTTATTATACTAATACAGTATTGTTTTAACGTAATAAAGCGATACGGCACACAGAAACTCATTTAATAAGTCTAATAGCATAACATCTATCTTCTTGAATCGGGGCCTACGGGTCCCTTTTCGTTTTTGTTGTTCAACTGTAGTTCTTGGGGCTGTTCTGGTTCTAATTCACGCAATATTTGCCCATGACTTGCTGAGAAATAGATTTTCGCGAAACGGATGGGCAAGTTTTCGTGAATTAAGAAGGCTATCATTCGTTTATTGACTATAAAAATTCAATAATTTAATATAGAAGCGTAGAAAGCAGGAGACATCATGAGACTGAACAAATATATAGCGCAGGCAGGCATCTGCTCCAGAAGGAAGGCGGATGAGCTGATTGCCAATGGAAATGTGAAAATAAACGGAGCTGTTGTGACCGAGATGGGAACTCGGGTGGAAGATGGCGACAAGGTGACCGTGAACGGCAAGCTGATTGAGCAGGAGCCGGCACATAAGATTTATGTTGCCATAAACAAGCCGCTGGGCTACATCACCAGCATGGATGATGATAGAGACAGAGCTACGGTTGCGGAACTGGTTGCCGACATTCCGGAGAGACTTTTCCCGGTAGGGCGACTGGACTACAATACCACGGGGCTGCTGATTATGACCAATGACGGCGACCTGACATATACCCTGACACATCCGAAGTATGAGGTTTACAAGACTTACGTGGCTACGGTTGCAGGAGTTCTGTCAAATAAACGCGTGGCGCAGCTTCGCAAGGGTGTTGACATCGGCGGATTTGTTACTTCGCCGGCGAAGGTGAAGGTGCTTAAGCAGAATCCGCGCTCGGCTGTTGTTGAGATTCAGATAAGAGAAGGCAAGAACCGCCAGGTCCGCAAGATGTTTGCGGCGGTTGGGAACAAGGTGCAGAGCCTGGAGAGGACTGCGATCGGAGATTTGAAACTGGGCCGCCTTATGACGGGGCACTATCGCAAGCTGAGCAGGCAGGAAATTGAATATCTGAAAAACCTGTGAAAAAAGGGCGCCCTAGCGGGCGCCTTTTAGTCTGCTTTTGCATAAAGCTTATTTTCTCTTCATTTCCTTTGGAGTTACGCAAGTTCCGGAAGCTCTTGCTACTACGATTGGCTCTTCGAGGAAGTCAGCAGCTGAATCGTTGATGTCTTTTCTTGATACGATAACCTTTCTTGCTTCGAAAGTCATGTGTCTTGAAGTGTTTCCGATTTTGTCGATTTCGCCGTAAGCTTCAATGTAGTCACCGGCATAAGTTGGTGCCAGGAATTCTACGTTGTCATATGCGCAGAACAGACCTTCGTCTCCGTCCAGCTTGATCAGCAGTTCAGTTGCAACGTCACCAAAGAGGTGTACCATGTGTGCTCCGTCTACCAGTTCTCCGCCATAGTGAGCGTCCTTAGCTGACATTCTCAGTCTCAGTGTTGAAGTAATCTTTTCCATTGTTAAATCTCCTTTTCATTTTATAACAAAATAGTTTTGAACAATTTGTCAGTGCTAATAGGATAACACTAAATTAATATTATTGCAAAACCAATGCCAATGGTTTATCATAGGAAATGACCGGTTTTGAACCGATTTCGGTTCAGGGAGGAAAACACATGAACACTTATGGACTCGATAGAGTAATAACTCCTCAGCAGGTGTTTCCTGCATCAGCATGGGAGCTGGACAACAGCCGAAAGCTGAAGAGCGGTGAGATGAGAGTAAACCTGCGCAGGGTTCACGTTGAAGGTACCAGCTTCAAGCAGATCTGCCAGGAGTCAGCCAATGACGAGGAGACAATTAAAGAGAAGATAAAGGACATCGTAATCAAGCGAGGCAAGCTGCACAATCCTGTAACGGATACGGGCGGTTTGTTCTACGGTGTTATCGATGAGATCGACAGAGCCTTTGCAAATGAGAAGGGCCTTAAGGTGGGAGACGAGGTAATATGTAACACCTCTACATCGGGAATACCAATGTATATCGACCACATTACTGAAATAGACCCGTTCTATTCCCAGTTTGAAGCGGACGGTTATGCCATTTCCCTTCCTGGCGGGCCTGTAATCAAGAAGCCCGAAGACATTCCAATGGATCTGCTTCTGTTTACCGTTAACGAATCGGGCACCATATACACTGTAAGCAAGGACGCAGAGGGCAAGAAGCGATTTGCCGTTGTAGGCAACAGCATGCTCATGAATCTGCTTTACGGATATACAATCAGGAAGGCGGCAGGACCTGATGCGGAGATATACTGCATCTTCGACAGAAACACCGAAATCACCATGCAGGGCAAGCAGATTGACGAAATCATGAGCATGGTTTTCACCCAGGTTTCCTACCACAATCTGATGAGGCCGGTAGGCTGCCTGAAGGCCTTCGAAAGCTATCCGCAGATGGACATGGTAGTTAACTGTGCGGACATTCCGGGCGCCGAAACTATCAGCGTAATGGCTACAAAGGCAGGCGGCACGGTAATATTCGCAAACTTCATCAGCAACTACAACGTGGCCCTTTACATTACGGAGGCGACATCCCGTGACCTGCAGATCAAGTGTGCCGAAGGATACATGGAAAAGTATGACGAATTCGACTTTCAGCTGGTCAGGGAGCTGGCACCTTATCTGGAGGGCAACCTGGTTCCGAGAAGCAAAACCAGAAAAAAGGGTCAGAGGTCCGAAATACAGAAATCCATATTCGACCAGCACAATCATTACGACCTTACAATTGCCGAGGGCTTCGTTGTTGCAAGCTCAAGGATGCGTACTGTAATAGACGAAATAATGAGTGTTTCCAAGTACGACTGCAATGTCCTGATTACCGGAGCCACCGGTGTCGGCAAGGAAAAGGTTGCCAACATAATACAGAAAAACAGCTCCAGAAAGCTGCAGCCATTCATTAAAATCAACTGCGCATCAATCTCACCGAACCTTATGGAATCAGAGTTCTTCGGCTATGAGCGGGGATCCTTCACAGGCGCTGATGCCAAGGGCAAGCAGGGATATTTTGAAGCGGCGGACAACGGCATAATCTTCCTGGACGAAGTGGGCGAGCTGCCGCTGGACATTCAGGCAAAGCTGCTTCGTGTAATACAGGACGGCGAATTCCTGAAGGTCGGCGGAACCAAACCGGTAAAGACCAATGTGAGAATCATATCGGCAACCAACAGGAATCTGCAGGAGCAGGTTGAAAACAAGAGCTTCAGAAGGGACCTGTACTACAGACTGAACGTTTTCCCTATAGAAGTTCCGGCCCTTGATGAAAGGCCTGAGGACATACCGGTCCTCATAGATAACTTCATAAGGAAGTACAACGAGAAGTTTGGTGTTTCCAAGGATATGGACGATGATGCCAAGGAAAACCTCATGGGCAGAAGCTGGCCGGGAAACATCAGAGAACTGGAGAACGTAGTCCAGCGTCTTATCATATCCAGTGCGGCAGACACGATTACAGTTGTTGACGTAATCAAGGAGCTGGACGGCGATATAATAGGCATGCTGGCGGCAGGCAAAACCAAGGAAGCCATGGATCAGGGCGAAATTGACCTGACGCAGATGGTGGAAACCTTTGAGAAGAACATAATCCAGTACGCCTGCGAGAAGCACGGATCCACCCGAAGAGCTGCAAAAGCAATAGGAATTTCACAAACCCAGCTTGTGAGAAAAAAGAACAAATACGGGATATAAAAAAAGTGCGAACCTGAATTGGTTCGCACTTTTTACATTATGAACCGAAAACGGTTCGAATATGTAAAAAGCTGTCAAAAAAATATCAATTCAGATTTTAAAGGCTGATTTCTCTGATAAAAAATATATGCTGCAGCATGGGGAAATAAGGGGTTTTAGCGGTCGGGAAAGCGCTATATATGGGCCGCGCAGAAGCTGTGATATTTTTTTAACAAAACAAATATATAGTTGGCACGCATATTGCTTTAATTATTATCGAAGTTAAAGTTGCCTTTGTATTAAGGCAAGGCCTGAAACAAAGGCTTAAAATAATATTTTTTAGGAGGATAAGTTATTATGAAAAAAGGAAATCCATACGGAACACACAGAGTCATTTCACCTAAGGGCGTACTGCCACAGCCAGCAGACGTTATTGACAACACTATGGAAATTTATGACAACGAAATTCTGATCGACGTTAAGACACTGAACATCGACTCAGCTTCATTCACAGAAATCTGCAAGCAGGTTCTGGGCAAGAAGCCAGCTGAAATCGAAACTCAGGAAGAAAAGGATAAGGTTGCTGAATGCATGAAGGGCATCGTAGCAAAGGCTGGAAAGCACAAGAACCCTTGGACTGGTTCAGGCGGAATGCTCATCGGTACAGTTAAGGAAATCGGACCTGAATGGAAGGGCGACCTGAAGGTTGGCGATAAGATCGCTACACTGGTATCACTGTCACTGACTCCACTGACAATCGAAGAGATCCACGAAATGAGACCTGCAATCGACCAGGTTGACATTACTGGCCAGGCTATCCTGTTCCAGAGTGGTATCTACGCTAAGCTGCCAGAAGACATGCCAGAAGGTCTCGCACTTTCAGCACTGGACGTTGCCGGCGCTCCAGCTCAGACTGGTAAGCTGGTACAGCAGGGCCAGAAGGTTCTCGTAATCGGTGGCGGCGGAAAGTCAGGACTCCTTTGCCTGTACGAAGCAAAGAAGAGAGCTGGCGTAACTGGTCTGGTTGTTTGCGCAGCAGGATCACAGAAGTCAGAAGACAGAGCTAGAGCTCTTGATCTGGCAGACGAATACTTCCACATGGACGCAGCAGATGCAGTTGGAATGTATGAAAAGGCTATGGAACTGACAAACGGAGAACTGTACGATGTAGTAATCAACTGCGTATCAATCGAAAACACTGAAATGGGTTCAATCCTTTCATGTAAGGACGATGGTACAGTATACTTCTTCTCAATGGCAACAAGCTTCACTAAGGCAGCTCTGGGTGCTGAAGGCGTTGGCAAGGACGTAAACATGATCGTTGGTAACGGATACACTAAGGGCCACGCAGAAGTTACTCTGCAGGAACTGAGAGAACATGAAGGACTGAGAAAGCTCTTCGAAGAAATGTATGCATAATCTCGTACAAAACCAAGCGTGAAACCAATAATCACTTTTGTTAAATAAAAGGAGAATTAAAATGGCTATTAGAAATTGGAAAGACATCCCTCTTTTTAAGGATGTAACAGAAGAACAGTGGAACGACTGGCATTGGCAGGTTGCCAACAGACTGGATACAGTAGAAAAGATTAAGCAGGTTGTTAACCTTACTCCACAGGAAGAAGAAGACATTACTAAGGTAATGGACGGCTTCAGAGTTGGAATCACTCCTTACTATGCATCACTGATGGATCCGGACGATCCTCATTGCCCAGTAAGAATGCAGGCAGTTCCTACACTGGCTGAAACTCACAGAGGCGAAGCAGACATGCTGGACCCACTTCACGAAGATGAAGACTCCCCAGCTCCTGGTCTGACTCACAGATATCCGGACAGAGTTCTGTTCCTGATCACTGACCAGTGCTCAATGTACTGCAGACACTGCACAAGAAGAAGACTGGCTGGCGAAACTGATGGCGCTAGAAGCATGGACGACATCAATGCTTGCCTGGACTACATCAGAAAGACTCCAGTTGTAAGAGACGTACTGCTTTCAGGCGGAGACGCTCTCTGCGTAGAAACTGACGTACTCGAGTACATCATTTCAGAACTGAGAAAGATTGAACACGTAGAAATCGTAAGAATCGGATCAAGAGTTCCTGTAGTAATGCCACAGAGAATCACTGACGAACTGGTTAACATGCTGAAGAAGTATCACCCAATCTGGCTGAACACTCACTTCAACCATCCTAAGGAAATGACTCCGGAAGCAGCTGCAGCTTGTCAGAAGCTGGCTGATGCTGGTATCCCTCTCGGAAACCAGTCAGTACTGTGCAGAGGAATCAACGATGACGTTCACGTAATGAGAAACCTGATGCACCTGCTGTGCAAGAACAGAGTTCGTCCTTACTACATCTATCAGTGCGACCTGTCACTGGGTATCGAACACTTCAGAACACCTGTATCAAAGGGAATCGAAATCATCGAAGGACTCAGAGGACACACTTCAGGATATGCAGTACCTACATTCGTAGTTGACGCTCCTGGTGGCGGCGGAAAGACTCCTGTAATGCCGCAGTATGTAATTTCACAGACTCCTGAAAAGGTTATCCTGAGAAACTACGAAGGCGTTATCACAACTTACACAGAACCACCTGCACTTCCTAAGATTCAGTGCAGCTATGAAAACTGCAAGGTTGTTGAT
Source organism: Bacillota bacterium (assembly GCA_030535275.1). Classification (GTDB taxonomy): domain Bacteria; phylum Bacillota; class Clostridia; order Peptostreptococcales; family Anaerovoracaceae; genus Lentihominibacter. The sequence continues at coordinate 54,640 of JAUNIQ010000001.1, forward strand.
GGATATCATTATGAAGGTGTTGCAGGACTGGCTCAGGGCGAAAGAATGTCAATGGAACCAGCTCACCTGCTGAGACACGAAAGAAATAAGAAATAATAGACGAGAAGCAAAAGCAAGATGTACCTTTTAGAAGAACTATCACAGAAGTACAAAAGAATATCAATCGTAGGAATGGCGAAGAATGCGGGCAAGACCACGGCACTCAATTATCTTATTGAGGAAGCCATGGATGAAGGACTGACACTCGGAATCACTTCTACGGGCAGAGACGGAGAAGGTACTGACGTGGTAACAGGTACAGATAAACCTCGTGTATTTCTTGATACGGACACTATCGTATCGGTGCCCACGCAGCTGTATGAGCTGGCAGATGCCGGACTCGAAATTTTGAAGATGACCGATTACGGCTCATCCCTGGGACAGATTATGCTGTGCAGGGTTGCAAGCTCGGGTTATGTTCAGATAGCAGGGCCGGTAATCAATGCCAACCATATAGAGCTTTGCGAAGAGATGCTTGCTCTTGGTGCTCAGATGGTGCTTATTGACGGAGCGATTGACAGGAAATCAATCGCAGCACCTGGAACATCGGATGCGATCATTCTGTCCACGGGCGCAGTATTATCGAGAAAAATGGCCAAGGTCGTAGAGGAGACAGCTCATACTGTCGCCCTCTACCGCCTGCCGGTTCTTGAAAGTGGACAGGATAGAGATTTAATAGAAGAGCACGCAATTAACGATCAGATCATCCTTATAAGAGACGGCAAGCCTGTACTTCTGGATGTAACAACAGGACTCGGTGCCGGGAGTATTCTGGATAGTGAAATTGACGATCTGACCACACACGTATTCGTGCCCGGCGCGTTTACGGCAAGTACAGTGGCAGACATTAATCCGAAGAAACTGAAGAATGTCACCTTTGTTCTCAAGGATCCGACGAAGATTTTCATCGGAGCGACACTATGGGGACAGCTGAGAAAGAAAGGCCTTAACATTAAGGTTCTCGAGAATATAGAGGTGGCAGCAATTACCGTCAACCCGACAGCACCTGCCGGTTACAGATTTGATCACAGGGAACTGGTAGACGCCATGCAGAAGGCGATACCTGACATTCCCGTAATAGACGTAATGCTGTAAATGCAACAAAACCGATTGATTGCTTTTGCCCGAAACGAAAGCTGAAGTCCGGTGCATGAAACGGCATCAATATCAAACTGTGAAATAGAAATGATTATGAGATAAATCAAGGTGTCCCATGGCATCGCGAAAATGCGGGATATCAAACTATATAATTAAGGAGAAATAGGATGACAAGCAAATTAAACCTGGACCCTAAAAAGGTTGATCATGCTAGATCAAGCGCTCGCAAGATAGCTGAAAGCATGCAGGAATTCATCGACAGACACACAACAGTCAGCACAGAAAGAACTGTACTGAGACTGCTGGGCGTTGACGGCGTTGATGAAGTCGACACTCCACTGCCAAACGTAGTTGTTGATCAGATCCTGGAAGCAGGCGGACTGCCAAGAGGAGTTGCTTACTGGATGGGTAATGCAATGATTCAGACCGGCAAGGAACCTCAGGAAATCGCTGAAGAAATGGCTGCAGGCAAGCTGGATATTACAAAGCTGCCTCTGGCTCCAGCCAAGGAAGCAGAAGAAAAAATCATGCCTAAGGTAATGGATGCACTGAAGGTTATCAGAGCACAGACTGAAAAGAGAAATCAGTATCTGGCAACCATTGGCGAAGGCAGAAGACCTTACCTCTACGTAATCGTAGCAACAGGCAATATTTATGAAGACGTTGTACAGGCACAGGCTGCTGCAAGACAGGGTGCTGATATCATCGCTGTTATCAGAACTACTGCTCAGTCACTGCTTGACTATGTACCATTCGGACCAACAACAGAAGGTTTCGGCGGAACATACGCAACTCAGGAAAACTTCAGAATCATGAGAAAAGCTCTTGACGAAGTTGGTGAAGAAGTTGGCAGATACATCAGACTGTGCAACTACTCATCCGGAATGTGCATGCCTGAAATCGCTGCAATGGGAGCTATCGAGAGACTGGACGTTATGCTGAACGACGCTCTCTACGGAATCCTGTTCAGAGACATCAACATGCAGAGAACACTGGTTGACCAGTACTTCTCAAGAGTAATCATCGGTTACTGCGATATCATCTTCAACTCAGGTGAAGATAACTATCTGACAACTGACGATGCTTATGAAAATGCACACACAGTATTGGCTTCACAGCTGATTAACGAACAGTTCGCAGTACTGGCAAACGTTAAGGAAGAGCAGATGGGTCTCGGCCACGCATTCGAAATGGATCCTGATATTGAAAACGGATTCCTCTATGAACTGGCTCAGGCAATCATGGCAAGAGAAATCTTCCCTAACGCCCCACTGAAGTACATGCCTCCTACAAAGTACATGACCGGAAACATCTTCAAGGGCAATGTACAGGATGCACTGTTCAACATGATCGCTATCTGGTCAGGACAGTCCCTGCAGCTGCTGGGAATGCTGACAGAAGCAATCCACACACCACACATGCACGACAGATATCTCTCAATTGAAAATGCTCAGTACATCTTCAACAACATGAGAGACATCGGAAGCGAAGTTGAATTCAAGGAAGGCGGAATTATCCAGACAAGAGCTCAGCAGACCCTTGAAAAGGCAGACGCACTCCTTTCAGAAATCGTTGAAGAAGGTCTGTTCTCAACTATCGAACAGGGTAAGTTCGGTGGAGTTAAGAGACCTAGAGACGGCGGAAAGGGCCTCAACGGCGTTTGCGTTAAGGATGACGAATACTTCAATCCGTTCATTCCACTTATGTTAGGAGGTGCAGAATAATGGCAGATAAAACAGCAGTAGCTCAGATTGATCTGACAAAGGTAAAGCCTTATGGCGACACTCTTAACGACGGTATGACAGAAGTTGCTTTCACACTTCCTGTACCTTACGGTGATGAAGCAAGTGAAGCAGCAAAGATTCTGGCAAAGAAGATGGGTCTTGACGAACCAAACGTTGTATATTCTAAAGCAATGACTCCTGAATATACATTCTTCGTAGTATATGGCAAGTGCCAGCACACAGTAGATTACACTACAATCAAGGTAGCTAAGGTTGACGTTGACGTTATGGATAGACTTGAATGTGCAGAGTACATCAAGGAAAACATCAAGCGCCCTGTAGTAATCGTAGGTGCATCAACTGGTACAGACGCTCATACAGTAGGTATCGATGCTATCATGAACATGAAGGGCTTCCACGGCCACTTCGGTCTTGAAAGGTATGAAGGCATTGAGGCTTACAACCTGGGCTCACAGGTTCCAAACGAAGAACTCATCGCAAAGGCAAAGGAACTGAATGCAGATGCAATTCTGGTTTCACAGACTGTAACTCAGAAGGACATCCACATTGACAACCTGACCAACATGGTTGAACTGCTTGAAGCAGAAGGCATGAGAGATAAGGTTATTCTGGTTTGCGGCGGTCCTAGAATTTCACACGAACTGGCTCAGGAACTGGGCTACGATGCAGGTTTCGGACAGCACAAATATGCAGAAGATGTTGCATCATTTGTACTGACAGAAATCGTAAATCGAAATATGCTTTAAGCATATTTATAAGCTTAAATAATTATTAGGAAGGAAAACTATGATTAACAAAATCGTAACACCGCAGGAAGCGGTTGCAGGCGTAGAAGACGGCATGACTATCATGGTTGGTGGATTCCTGGCAACAGGTTCACCTGAAATCCTTATGGATGCACTGGTAGAAAAAGGCGTTAAAC
>JAUNIQ010000153.1 GCA_030535275.1 Bacillota bacterium
TCCGTATTCTTCGGCCAAAGATCCTGTCAATATGGCGGGATTTGCCGCACAGAATCAGCTTGACGGACTGATTTCATTTGCTGACTGGGATGAGGTTGAGAAGAATCCGAAGGCTGTGCTGCTTGATATAAGGGAAAAGCCGGAGATCAGGATCTCACCGCTTGCGGGTGCGCTGCAGATTCCTTTTGGGGAATTACGCAGCCGGCTGAATGAATTGGACAAAGCAAAGACATATATTGTCTTTTGCACAATTGGGGTACGTTCTTATACGGCTGCCAGGGCTCTTACGCAGCTGGGGTTTGAAAATGTAAAAGTCTATCCCGGAGGAACATTGTTTTATCACAGTATACATGTACCGGAAAAACAGGATTAATAAAGAGGTTCGGCTGAGCCTGTCTGAATACAACCGGGTAAAAGAGGTTCAGTTGAACCCGTCAGAATAAAAAGCAATTTGGTAAATAGTCAAGAAGCACATTGAAAACATTTTTAAAGTGAAAGGCAAACTTAATAAGCCTACGGCAATTCTTAAGAAAAGACGCAGCTAAAAGGAGAACGATATTGATTACCTACTCTTTTCCGAGGAGTAGAGTTGCTCTTTATCCAGCAGACTAAAGAGGAGTCGTAAAAACTTACGGGAGGTCAACGCGAGTGCTCGTTTATGCTGATGAGTTCGTGTTTCAGCATATTTTCTGTCATAGAAGCTCTTGAATTCAGGGCAGTGCCTTATAACACTTGCTGTTGCTTCGATGATGTAGTAACGCAGGTAACGGTTTCCAGCTTTGAGCATCTTCCGGTCTTCGGCATCAAACTCGCCAGATTGGTTTCGCTTCCACATAATTCCACAGTACTTAGCGAGAGCATCATCGTTCTTAAATACCTTGATGGTGCCAATCTCAGCGAGGATGCCGGCGGAAAAGACTTTGCCAATCCCGGGGATTGAATTAAGGACCGTGTACTCAGAGGGGTTCAGGCCCTGAACAGTCTTAAGGATCGCATCATCTATTGCTTTCAATTCTTTCTCAAAGGACTTGATGCAGTTAAACGATGATGCGATGGAAATGGTCAATGGCTCGTATAAAACCTTGTCCAGCCTGTAAGAGTTTCTGGCAGCTGCCTGCAGAAGTTCTGCAGTTTCAAGAGGATCGGCAATACGGCCACGACTCTTTGCAGAGATGAACTTAACAAGTTCTTCAACAGGAGTATTCACCAGATCCTCATTGGTCGTGTATTCGGTCAGGATAGCCTCAGCAGTAGCGCTGTACTTGTTTGAAAAAGGATGCTCTGCTTTGTCGACCAGAGCATACTCGCTGAACTTCAGGAAGATGTTATTCAGCATGTAAGTCTTTTCTCTGGCAATACATTCCGTGATATGCATGCGGTGTCTCGTGAGCCTTTGAAGGGCAAGGTACTGGCTGCCTCTCCAGGGCTTGATCTTAATACGACCGACACGGGCAAAATCAGCAATGACAAAAGAGTCAATTCCATCCTCTTTGTCAAGGGCGTTGAAAGACTTCTTGTAGTTGCTGACTTCCTTGGGATTCAGGCAGTAAACATTGACTGAAAATGGTGCAAGGTGGTCACTTGCAGAAAGATAGTTGGCGATGTGAACACCATAAAAGCCGGTTGATTCAAGACCGATGATGACCATTTTGAACTGATGATTCTTTTCAAGGACTTTTACGATCATGGACTCCAATTCTTCAGCGCCAGACTGAGAGTTGGGAACAGGCTTCATGCGTATAAAGAATGCCTGGTTAAAGTCTATGGCAGAAATGACATTCGTGCGGGAACCGATATCGATTCCTACGAACAGCGTTGACAGGTAATCGATCTTCTTCATGGATAGTCACCTCCTTTCACTGTAAGAATGAAGAACATAACCATGGCTTATCCCGGATCACTATGCCGCCCTAAACCTCGCGTTATGAGCACTGACCGGTAGAAATACCCTGCTGGTGGCTAGATACCGGGGTGCAGCATTTGTGTAATAAGTCTTAGCATAGCGTTAGGGCTGCAAGCTTCTCAGGGCAGTAACATAAAGTTCCGCAGGAGATTACAAGCAGTGACCACAGCTAAAGTTCTATTGAACTCATTATAGCATCCGGGGTGCCATGACTATATAGCAACTTGTCAATCATGTATGTATCTCTTGAGATATCCAGCCGATATCTACTACATAAAAAAAGTGAAAAGCTGACAGCCTTCAAGAGGGGCTGCGGACTAATTATACGAGGAG
>JAUNIQ010000033.1 GCA_030535275.1 Bacillota bacterium
CCGCCGGTTCCAGGAGTATCGCCGCCTTCACCGCCTTCGCCGCCGGTTCCCGGGTCAGTACCTTCACCGCCTTCGCCGCCAGTGCTTCCGCCCTGCCATGCCAGAACAGGGAATCCACCGTTGATATTAGCAGAGTCAGCCACATAGCCACCTGCGCTGAGTTTGGCCAGGAGTGCAGCCGCATCTGCAACCTGCTCGCAGTTTTCCGCAGTGCCGGAACCTCCGCCCTGAACTGCATTTGAACCAGTCCAGTAGCAATTGCTTACAGTACCATTGTTGAATCCTATGATTTCAGCCTTATTGCTTCCACTGAGAAGGTCTCCAGTGTTGTAGCAGTTGCTGATAACATTATTTGATCCATCCTGTGCGCATATTCCGGATGATCTGCTTCCGCCGCTGATTGCTCCCATATTGTAGCACTTATCAATCGATACTGTTCCTGCTGCATATCCACAGATACCTGCTGCAAATCCTGCTGAACCTGAAGCTGTGATTGCACCGAAGTTGGCACAATTTATAATCTGCAGATTGTTGCTTGTTCCTGTTGCTGAGCCAACAATTCCTGCTGCTCTGTTTGATCTTGCTGTTACAGTTATTGAAGCCTTATTAACGCACTTTTCAATTGTTCCGCCTGTTGGGCTGTTAGAAATGCCGCCTTTGTTACCGGCTACTGGACCGATTGTTCCATCAACGGTCAGGTTCCTGATTGTTCCTCCAGCTGCCAGAACATCGAAGGCTCCACCGCCGTTTACTGTAATAGTGTGGCCATTTCCATCAAATGTGCCTGTGAACGCTGTGCTGTATGATGCGTCGATTGTAATGTCAGCATCGAGCACATAGTTCCCGTCTGCTGCCATGTTCGCGAAACCTGCCGCATCGCTGATTGCGATTGCATCGTCTGCGAAAACTGTTTCTGCTGCACCGAAACTTACACTTGAACAAGTGAAAGCAATTGCTACTGCGAGAAACCATGACAAAGCTTTTTTCATTCTTTTCTTTCTCATTTTTCCCTCCAACGTAATTAACTTATACACCTGTTATCGAAATAAAAAAGCGTACTCTAAATCCGAGTACGCCAATTGGTCGCAATTAAATGCACTAACCGTCTTACCTCAGATGACAGATATAATTCGAACCGGACAGGTCTTCCGACTTAACCCTTATGATGAAATGTCATCGCCTAATCGAGCACCTTCCCGGGTTTCCCCAGTGGCATTACGCTCTTTCGTCAGGTATTACGGCTGCTGAGACACAGTGCTGGATTCACACCAGCTTCCGATAATTGACCAGTTCCAAATATTGAATTCTCCTATATACTATCATCCGCCCTGCAGACTGTCAATGTCACGCCCTCCTTTATAAAAAAACAAATCCCGGCGAAAGGAGTGGGGCCGGGATTTATTATCGTTAAAACAGTGCACTGTCTCTGTCTGCAAGTTCTTTGTACGTTCTGTACTTGTTCTTAGCTTCGCTTTCTGTCATTTCGAAGAGCTTTTCTGCTGTGCCAGGGAATTCCTTAGCCAGTGATGAGTATCTGATCTGGCCCATGATGAAGTCTCTGAAGCTTGCATTCGGTTCGCCTGAATCAAGAACGAATGGGTTCTTACCCTGCTTCTTAAGGTCAGGATTGTATCTGTAAAGATGCCAGTATCCTGCCTCTACAGCGTCCTTGATATTTTCCTGTGACTTGCCCATGCCCTTCTTGAGGCCGTGGTTGATGCAAGGTGCGTAAGCAATGATGATTGAAGGTCCATCATAAGCTTCAGCTTCCAGCATTGCCTTCATAAGCTGATTCTTGTCAGCGCCCATGCCAACCTGAGCTACGTAAACATAGCCGTATGACATTGCGATGAGGCCCAGATCCTTCTTCTTGATCTTCTTACCTGAAGCCGCGAACTTGGCGATAGCCGCAGTTGGTGTAGCCTTTGAAGCCTGGCCACCTGTATTTGAGTAAACCTCTGTATCGAATACCAGAATGTTGATGTTTTCGCCTGATGCCAGAACGTGATCCAGACCGCCATAGCCGATGTCGTATGCCCAGCCGTCGCCGCCCAGAGCCCATACTGACTTCTTAACCAGATAGTCCTTGGCTTCGAGGATTCTATTGCAAAGGCTCTTCACCACGTCATCTGTAGCGTCCAGTCCTTCGATTACTTCAACAACTCTGTCGCTCTTAGCTCTTGTTTCCTTACGGTCATCCTTGAACTCGAGCCATTCTTCCAGAGCTTCCTTAAGTCTTTCGTCAACATCCAGCTCCAGGAGAGCTCTCATGTTTCTCTCGATCTTCTCACGCATCTGCTTAACAGCCATGAGCATACCGAAGCCGTATTCAGCATTGTCTTCGAAGAGTGAGTTAGCCCATGCAGGACCCCTGCCGTTCTCGTCTTTGCAGTATGGCATGCTTGGTGCTGATGCGCCCCAGATTGATGAACAGCCTGTAGCGTTGGCGATGATCATTCTGTCGCCGAAGAGCTGAGTTGCCAGCTTGATGTATGGAGTTTCTCCGCAACCTGCGCAAGCGCCTGAGAATTCGATGTATGGCTTAGCGAACTGGCTGCCCTTAACAGTTTCAACGTTGTACTTGTCTTCTCTTCTTGGCTTAGTGATACCGAAGTTCCAGTTCTCTGCTTCGTGAACAACCTGAGCATAAGGCTTCATAACCAGAGCCTTTTCCTTAGCTGGACAGATGTCTGCGCAGTTTCCGCAGCCCAGGCAGTCCAGAGCTGAAACCTGCATTCTGTAGTGGAGACCCTGAATATCCTTGCTCATTATATGAGAATATACAATTATACTTTTGGTCGAATTCCTTCTTCTTGTAAAAATCATCCTACATCCGTGGTTTACAGAGGGAAAATATTTGATCAAATAATGGTTATGAAGTTTTTGTATTCAGACGAGAAAGAATGGAATGAGTATATTATCCCTGAGCTAAGGTCTTTATTGAACAGCTATAACCAAGTTGTAACATTAGAAGGCTTAGGATTTCCTTGTGATTGGGAGGCACATCTAAAAAAGTAGCATATTACAAAGTAATATGAGGAGAAGGTAATATGAGAATCGACGAATACATTGCCCACAGAAGAAAATAAGATGGTCTCGACGAATACAATCTTGAAGCGCGAGCTGAAAACACTAAGATTTGCGTCAATTATGTATTTGAATACTTCAATAATTATCTAGATTCAATTTGCGGTTCAGAGGATACTATTTTACATAATGAAAAAATAGATAATTATAGACAAAGAAATGTTAAACAGTATTCTGCAGAGATAAAAGAATGGTTGGTAGGTCTTTATGCAGCACACGGGAAGTACATGCATATGCAGTTGAAGAACTTTATCACAGATAAGTACTTCTATCTGTACGATTCTGAGGCAGAGTTCCGTGCATTATCATATGAGATATATCCAAAAGCAGTAAAAAGATTTCCTTTTCTTGAAGGTCAATCTGAAATGATTTACCGATTCATAAAAGATCAACATCGCATTTACAATTTGATGGATGAGGACTTTCATATTAGCGAAAAAATTGATAATTGGATAAAGGATACATATGAAGAAAGAGGCGTCAATGTGTTCAACTTTTGCGAAGACTATATTAATAGCTACTATGATCATCCAGAACAATGGCCTCCAAAACACAAGAAAAAGAGCAAGTATATAGAGATGTATCATTTGAAATCAGACGATCCATTATATTGGGCATATGATTATAGGCAGAAGAATAATCTGTTCTCTATTGATATCCTATACTCAGAAATGCCGAAAAAACACTTCTTGAACAGAAAAAAGCAATCTTTTGAGGCGATACTATTATATGTATGGCTCCATAACATTGAAGGTGATGATGGGTATTGGGAAGAATACTGTGAGCGAGTAGGATTAGAATAATTGCTTAGATGAACTGATTAAAGAACTCTGCCCGGATGGAGTGGAGTATATTGAATTAAAACATGCATCAGAGATGAAAAGAGGGACTTCACTTACAAAAGCGAAAGCTACAGAAGGTGTGTATCCAGTAATATCTGGCGGCAAAGAACCTGCATTTTATTGTGATACTTTTAATCGAAGTGGTGAGACAATAACCGTTGCAGGTAGCGGTGCAGGAGCAGGTTACGTTCAATATTGGACAATAGATTTGTACGCGAAAGATTGCTTTACCGTAAAAGGAAATAATTGCGCTAATACCAAATATTTGTACTATTGTCTTTCTAATATGCAACAAGCTTGTAGCAACCGTTCTTCCTGAAAATGCCATCGATAAGTCTATAACCTGGTCAAGCAGCGACGAAAATGTTGCAACTGTAGATTCGGAAGGAAACGTACATGCTGTTGCGGCAGGGGAGGCAACGATTACCGTGACCACCGTTGACGGCAATAAAACAGCTACCTGTGAAGTGACAGTGACGGCACCGGAATACACCGTAACATTCGCGCCTGATGCAGGCGCAGTGCATGATGCAGGTGGACAACCAGTAACACAAATTATCGTTCCGAGTGGAACGGCATACTATGCCTCGGAGAACATAATTACGATTGGCGGAACTGAATACACTGCTGAACCAGATAGTGGCTATGAATTTAATAGTTTCGCGATTGACTTGGAAATAATAAAAAAGGGTACAATAACAGCCAATACTACAATTACAGTGAATTTTGCTGAATCTCAACCTTAATGAGCATGGTATATACGGATTTCCTGAGATAGGCGGAGCAATTAACCTCAAGGCACAGAGGAACCAATCAATGAGTGCTGAGACCTCAAAATCTCGGGTATCCAAAGTTATTTGGGGTTTCTCCAAAGTTATTTGGGGGCTGGACTTGGGGACAACCCAGACAAAAAAAGAATACTAGTAATGAAAGAGGATCGGTAAAAAATGCCGATCCTCTGCTAGTTGTTTAAAAGGTTTTTAAGTTCTTAAGATAAATATCATCAAGTGTCTTTGGAATAGCTAGAATTGTTGCATTCTTCCTTTGGGAAAACAGAAATCGATTGCGCATATGGTTAAAGTTAAGATAGCCACGACCAATGCGTTTCATGTCCTTGGGAATTCTGTTTAGAGATTCCATTGGACCATTAGATAATCTGGAAGGCGCAATAACACCGTCTTTATCAATCTTGTCAATCATTATGAAAGAGTTAAGTAAGGTATTTATATTATATACGTTTCATATTACAGTTGCAAAAAATATGTCACATGCATCATCCCGCTATCACTATAATTGAACAAAGTGACCGCAAGATAGTTATTTTGTAACTGCTTACAAGTATGCGAAACTACCCTGTTTAGACACAACATTGCCTACCTATACAGGATGGCTTATTTCTATTGACTGGCGTTGTAACAGTAGGTTATTCTAACGGTGAGTTAATTTGTTAACAATTTATCAATTGATATACCAATGCAAAAAAGAAAGGAGTCACCATGTGTGATAATTGCACAAACATGATCGGCACCCAGGAGCAGTTTGATGCTCTGAATGCGGTCATCGCCAAGTACAAAGGCACTCGCGGCGCTCTGATTCCGGTGCTTCACGAAGCACAGGAAATCTATGGCTATCTGCCACTGGAAGTGCAGCGGGAAATCGCTGAGCAGCTTGAAATTCCACTTGCAGAAGTTTATGGAGTTGTAAGCTTCTACGCTCAGTTCTCAATCAATCCGAAGGGCAAGTACAGAGTAAACGTATGCATGGGTACTGCATGCTACGTTAAGGGCGCCAACGATATCCTGGACGAATTCAAACATGAACTGGGAATCGATGTTGGCGACTGTACAGAAGACGGACTGTTTTCACTGGATGCATGCAGATGCATCGGTGCATGCGGACTGGCACCTGTTGTTACAGTAAACGACGAAGTATTCGGTAAACTGACAGCAGATGACGTTGAAGGCATAGTAGAAAAATTCAAAGCCCTCGAGGCTGAAGCGTAGGAGGTGAGATGAATGATTAAAAGCGTAGCAGATATTGATGCAATAAGAAAAGCTAAACATGAAGAATTAATGATTCGTCTCGATAAGGATGCCAAAGGAACTCCTGAGGGCGGCAGAATGCATATCATGGTTTGTGCAGGAACAGGCTGCACATCATCCAGCTCCATGAAAATAATCGAGGGTCTGGAGGCCAGAGTTCAGCAGGCCGGCCTGGCAGACGAAGTGAAAATTGTTAAAACAGGCTGCTTCGGGCTTTGCGCACAGGGACCTATCGTTATGGTATATCCGGATCACGTGATGTATACGTTGGTAACTCCGGAAGACGTAGACGAGATTTTCGAAAGCCACGTGGTTGGCGGCACACCGGTTGCACGTCTCGTTGCCGGTGCTGAAGATGCAAAGGCAATCCAGGAGAAAACAGACGGAACAGATTTCTTCGGAAAGCAGATGAGAGTTGCTCTTCGTAACTGCGGAGCAATCAATCCTGAATGCATCGATGAATATATTGCCCGTGACGGTTATCTGGCACTGGAAAAGTGCATCAGCGATATGGAGCCTGAGGAAGTTGTGGAACTGATCAAGGCTTCACAGCTTCGCGGTCGTGGCGGTGCAGGATTCCCTACCGGTATTAAGTGGAGCTTTGCTGCTGCACAGCAGGTTGAGGAAAAGTACGTTTGCTGTAACGCAGACGAAGGTGACCCGGGAGCTTTTATGGACAGATCAGTTCTGGAAGGTGACCCGCATTCAGTAATTGAAGCCATGGCCATTGCCGGATATGCTATCGGTGCCAGCCAGGGTTATATATATGTAAGAGCTGAGTATCCAATCGCAGTTGAGAGACTGTCAATTGCCATTGAGCAGGCTTATGAATACGGACTGCTGGGTTCAGATATTCTGGGTAAAGGATTCAGATTTGACCTGGAACTTCGTTTGGGCGCCGGCGCATTCGTATGCGGAGAAGAAACAGCTCTCATGACTTCAGTTGAAGGCAAGCGTGGCGAGCCTAGACCTCGTCCTCCATTCCCTGCAGTTAAGGGTCTGTTTGGCAAGCCGACAATTCTGAACAATGTAGAAACTTATGCCAACGTTCCCGTTATTATTCTTAAGGGAGCAGACTGGTTCACTTCAATCGGTACAGAGAAATCAAAGGGTACCAAGGTGTTTGCAGTGGGAGGCAAAATCAAGAATACAGGTCTTGTGGAAATTCCTATGGGAACTACACTTCGTGAAATCATCTATGATATCGGCGGCGGAATTCCTAACGGCAAAACATTCAAGGCAGCACAGACAGGTGGTCCGTCAGGCGGATGCATTCCTGCTTCAGAGCTGGATACTCCAATCGATTACGACAATCTGATTGCACTGGGTTCCATGATGGGATCCGGAGGTCTCATCGTTATGGATGAAGACACATGTATGGTTGACCTGGCAAAGTTCTTCCTGGAATTCACAGTGGACGAGTCCTGTGGCAAGTGCCCTCCATGCCGAATCGGCACCAAGAGAATGCTGGAAATCGTTACCCGAATTACAGAAGGTAAGGGAACCCTGGAAGACCTGGATAAGCTGGAAGTTCTGGCAAAGAATATCAAGAATGCAGCTCTCTGCGGACTGGGACAGACAGCACCGAATCCGGTTCTTTCAACTATGAAATATTTCAAGGATGAATACATCGCTCACGTTGTGGACAAGAAGTGTCCGGCAGGCGTATGTAAATCCATGGTTAGATTTATTATCTTTGACGACACATGTAAGCGCTGTGGAATCTGTAAAAAGAACTGTCCAACAGGAGCAATCAGTGGCGACAAGGAGCACCCATTCGTTATCGATCAGGACAAGTGTGTCAAGTGTGGAGTCTGCATGGAGAAATGTCCATTCAAATCCATACTCAAGAACGCGTAGGAAAGGAGGCTGCTTAAATGAAGAAAGTAAATATGACAATAGACGGCATTCAGATTTATGTGCCTGAAAACTATACTATTCTCGAAGCCGCCAAGGAGGTTGGCATTAACATTCCAACCCTCTGCTTTCTGAAGGACGTTAACGAGATTGGCTGCTGCAGAATGTGTATCGTAGAAGTAGCAGGAGCAAAAGCTCTCCAGGCTGCCTGCGTATATCCTGTATCAGAAGGCATGGAAGTGTTCACTCACACTCCTAAGGTAATGGAAGCCAGAAAGGTAAATCTGGAACTGATTCTGTCCAACCACAACGCAAGATGTCAGACATGTAACAGATCAATGGCTGACTGTGAGCTCCAGGCTCTGGCAAACAAGCTTAAGGTTGAAGACGTTCGTTTCGAGGGAGAAAACAAGAAGCTGCCTCTGGACATCGGACCTTCAATCGTTCGTGACCCTAACAAGTGTATTCTCTGCAGACGCTGTGTATCAGCATGCAAAAACATACAGACTGTTGGTGTAATCGACCTGGTTAACAGAGGATTCAATACACAGGTTGCATCACCATTTGGCAAACCGCTGTCCGAGACACCATGTGTAAACTGCGGACAGTGCATAAACTACTGCCCTGTTGGAGCGCTCAAGGAAAAGAGTGATGTGGATAAGGTCTGGGAAGCTATCTACGATCCAGATAAATATGTAATCGCTCAGACTGCACCGGCAGTAAGAGTTGCTCTTGGTGAAGACTTTGACATGCCGATTGGAACACCTGTAACAGGCAAGATGGTTACAGCGCTGAAGATGATCGGTTTTGACAAGGTGTTTGATACAGATACAGCAGCAGACCTGACCATCATGGAAGAAGGCAACGAGCTTATCGATAGAATTCGCGGCGGCGGCAAGCTCCCGCTGATTACATCATGCTCACCAGGATGGATCAAGTTCTGCGAACACAATTATCCTGAGTTCCTGGACAATCTGTCATCATGCAAATCACCACACCAGATGTTCGGCGCAATTCTGAAGTCGTACTTCGCAGAAAAGAACGGCATTGATCCTTCAAAGATTTATGTTGTATCGGTAATGCCATGTACAGCCAAGAAGTTCGAGGCGGCTCGTCCTGAAATGAGCGCAAGCGGAATGGCGGACGTTGACTGCGTAATCACAACACGTGAACTGGGTGAAATGATTTATGATATTGGAATGGACTTCCCTGAACTGGGAGATTCCGAATTCGATAATCCGTTTGGTGAAGGAACAGGCGCTGGACACATATTCGGTGCAACCGGCGGCGTTATGGAAGCGGCACTTAGAACAGTTGCAGACATCCTGAACGGCAGCTCTGCGGACAACTTCACATATGAAGATGTTCGTGGTCTTGAAGGAATCAAGGTGGCAACGGTTGAGATTGCAGATCTGAAACTCCGTGCTGCAGTTGCTCACGGCCTGGGTAACGCACGTAAGCTTATGGAAATGGTTAAATCCGGCGAAGAGGAATTCCACTTCATTGAAATCATGGCATGTCCGGGTGGCTGTGTAAACGGAGGCGGACAGCCGCTCCAGCTGTCAGAGGTTCGTTCATGGATTGACGTACGTGCGGAACGTGCCAATGGTCTTTACAAGGAAGATAACAAATCCTTCATAAGAAAGTCCCACAACAATCCGGCAATCAAGAAACTATACAAAGAGTATCTGGGAATGGCCGGCGGCAGCAGATCACATCAGTTGCTGCACACCCACTACACACCGAGAAAGAACTACGGTAAATAAAACAAAACGAGATGCTATATGAACGCATCTCGTTTTCTTATTGTCTGCTTTTGCACTTATATTATTTCATAAAGGATTGCTGATACTTCCTTCAGCAGTCATGTTCCTGCTTGCTATAACAGCACCTTTAAACGGATGGGTGTTTACAGTCGTGGACGGATGCTACGTGAGAGGTCCGCTGTTTGCACTTAATCCTGTTATAAATCTGTCATATCTGCTGGCGGCAACAGCTGTAGCTCTAGTTTACAGTATCAGAGAGAAAAGACCTCACTACAGAAAGCAGGATTTCCTGCTGCTGGTTTACAGTGTTCCTGTTATTCTATGTGGAATTCTGCAGGTTGTTGTGGGTGCGGATTTCAACTGTCTGGGAGTAACATTGGGCCTGATTTTCCTTTATGCAGCAGGTATCTCCAATACAACAAGAGAAAACAGTGACCTGATATATTCTCTGTCCAGATCTTTTGATGCTGCATTCCGTGTGGACATGGACATGCATACCATCAAAACTCTGAGAGTGGGAAACAATTACAAGGAGACCATGAACCGTCTGGGAGAGGAAAGCTCATATGAGGCACGTATTCAGCACGGTCTGGATTATAACGTTGTGCCTGAGGACAGAGATACGGTTTCTGTGGCATTCAACATTGACAATGTGCGCAAAAGGCTGGCTGAAGACAGTGCATACACCCTGGTTTACAGAGTCAAGACAAAGCAGGGTGAGGTTGTTCATCATCGTGCAATGTTAATGCTGGCTGAGGCTTCAGACGGAAAAAATGAATTCCTTTTCTGCATTCAGAGCGTAGATCTTGAAAAGCTGGTTTCAGAGAGAACCATCGAGCTGGCGGAGAAAAACGACAGACTCGAGAAAATAAACGAAGACATAATCACTGCGGTAGCCAATATGGTAGAAGCCAGAAATTCAGAAAGTGGCGAACATATACTGCGTGTTAAGGAATATACACATATGCTGGCAGTCAGCGTCATGAAAAATTATCCGGAATACAATCTGGATTCTGAAAGCGTGCGCTTTATCACATCGGCCAGTGCTCTTCACGATATAGGTAAAATCATGATTTTCGATTCAATTCTACTGAAGCCGGGAAAACTTACCGATGAAGAGTTTGAAATGATGAAGACCCATTCTCTGAGGGGATGCGAAATCCTTAAGAATTTTTCATTTAATCTTTCGGATACATATCTGAAATACGCCAACGAAATCTGCCGATGGCATCATGAGAAGTATGATGGAGGAGGATATCCGGATGGCCTTGCAGGGGAGGAAATTCCTGTTTCTGCACAGATTGTATCAATTGCTGACTGTCTGGATGCGCTCATGTCAAAGAGGGTTTACAAGGCGTCATATACGGCTGAGGATGCTATTGACATGGTCCTGAGAGGGGAATGTGGAGTGTTCTCGCCAAAGCTTATGGATTGTCTCGCAAAATCAAGGCAGCGTGTTGTAAGCATCGCCTCAAATCAGACAACAGAAGCTTATCAGCATGCTGACATGACCTCAGATATAAACACATTGCAGGATCTGGAAATTCTGCTGGTGGACGGAGATGAGAAATCTCGTGCAATACACAGGGATATTCTGGAATCCAACGGATCAATGGTTGTTGAAGCCGGAAATGGTAAGGAGGCCCTTAAGGAATTCAGGAACATGAATAAATGCGATGCAATAATCATGGATATTATCATGCCTGAAATGAGTGGAGCGGAATGCACAAGGAATATTCGTGAAATGGAAGCCAGCCTTGCAGATAAGATTCCTATTATCGGCTTATCTGCAGCAAGAGATCAGAGAGTTGTTGAAGATTTTCTGGCATCCGGAGCAGATGCCTGTATGGAAAAGCCTCTCATGGTTTCAAGACTTGCCCGAATTCTGCTGGGCAGCATGCGTGAGCGTTCAATGAACATGGAAAAGAAACTGGCGGATTCCATAAGGATAGCCACTACAGATTCTCTTACCAAAGTTAAGAATATTACCGCCTATGGCACAATGATAAGTGAACTTACTGAAGAGATGAGAAGCACTCTCAAACCTGCCTTTGCAGTAGTAATATGTGACCTGAATGATCTGAAACATTATAACGACACCTATGGCCACGAGGCAGGGGATAGGTACATTCAGGAGAATTGTGAGATAATATGCGAGATTTTCTCCCACAGTCCGGTTTACCGTATCGGCGGTGATGAATTCGCGGTAATTCTAAAGGGTAGCGATTATAATAACAGGGATGAAAAGATGAAACGGCTAATGGATGGACATAAATCCATAGCTGCGGGAATATCGGTTTACGATCCGGAAAGGGATGAAAGCGTCAGCGCTGTTGTGAAGCGTGCGGACAAGAACATGTATGATGTGAAGTATGAAATGAAAGGCGGCAATGTAAGATAAAAGAGGGACGGTTTTTGCCTGTCTCTTAATTTTAACCAGGGCATCTTATTTTAAGAGAATGCCCTAATGACAGGAAGAAATATAACATGTTTTCTGGATTGTGAAATATGCTCTTGTGTAACTTTTGCAAAATTATAATGGTATTTGCACCACAGAATATTGACATTTGCCTGCGAAAGTAACTGTTGCAGCAAACTAATAGGGTGACACGAACCTTATCCGCAAAATAATATGCAAAAGCAAACAGAGATGGTTGGATTTTGCAAGGAATGGGACAAATTTGAAGCTAGAATGGTGCAAAATGACCATGAAAGAGCTGATTATTACACAAAATGAGAATACAAGCAATATTTCTACGCTTTAGGAAAATATAATCCCGAAATTCACCGATTTTTTTATCGTGAATTTCGGGTTTTTTCTTGAAATTGCTTAGTCCATCCTATTCCAGGAGGATCACCCTAAATAATTTTGATGATTCCACTAGGGTACACTCATATGACAGTATCATAATTCGTTATTTCATGTAGAGGACATGGGACTCAAACCCAAAGGGGCTGGGTTGTAAACGTAAGAATACTGTCCAAAATGTGTACGCTTGCATAGTTTATAATAACATCATCAAATTTTACTAAGTGATGGATTAGCATAGGAGGAAGACGGTGAACCTAAGAGACTTGTTAACGGCGATAGCGGGAGGACTTGCTCTCATATTGCTGATTGCTCCGATAGTATTGCACTTTATTCCAGGTCTGGATAATGTCGGCAATGGAACACCAGGATATCCAACCACAGCCGGTGCAGCAAACACATATCAGGTCGTTGCAACGGAAGTGCAGGCAGGAGTGCAGGCAGATAATAACGGAGACGTAATCTCTGCCCTGAAAGAATACAAGGATCTTGTGGATGCCGGAGCTCTTACGCCTGAAGAATTTGAAGAGGTCAAGAAAAAACTTTTGGGCTTATAGATGCGTGAATTAATATTGTGTTATATAATATAAATGAATTAAATTTGTTAATTGAGTTTTAGGAGGAAAGATGGTGAACTTAAAAGAATTACTGACAGCAGTATCAGGAGTGCTCGCAATTATTTTCCTGTTTATCCCGGGAATGTTCAGCCTTGGATGGTACTACTATTCATGGGAAACATATGACAGACCTAGCTTTTTCACTACGTTTGGCAGATACTATTTACCATTAACGGCTCTTAGCAGAATCGTATTGATCATTGCTCTGCTGTTAATTGTTCTGGTTCTAGTAAGCCAGATACTGAAAATCACAAAGGTAAACATGCCGATACTGTATAACAAGAACTTTTTCCTGGTTACAATAGTACCACTTGCATGGTTCTTTATCTCGACAGTATTTTACATGATTTTCTTCAGCGTATTATACTCTGGCGCCGATCGTATTACACCTTTCGTGGTGTACTTCGTTGAACTGATATTACTTGCTGTTCCGCTCATATTAAACTTCATTCCTGGTTTGGATAAGACAATCGGCGGACCAGTTCAGACGCCGGTAGCTGCAGGAAACGTTTTTATGGAAGAACCAAAGCAGATTGATGTTGCTCCGGAGCTTACTGAAGAGAAGATTGCATCATTAAAGGAATATAAGGAGCTGGTAGATATTGGAGCTCTTACAGCTGAAGAATTTGAAAAGATTAAAAAGGACATGCTCGGGTTATAGGGAAAGGAGAAATAGAAATGAGCACAAACATTGAACTTATAAGACAATACAAGCAGCTGCTTGATGATGGAGTTATAACTGAAGAGGAGTTCGAAAAGAAGAAGAAGGAGCTGCTGGAACACATAGAAATAAGTGAACCGCA
>JAUNIQ010000154.1:0-292 GCA_030535275.1 Bacillota bacterium
AACTTAATACGCCGCTTCCTCGGTTGCTGTAGGTTCGTATATAACTACTATTTAGCGAAACGCATGGCCGTTTACAAAGAAGTTGGTTCTACCTTTTCCTATAATGATTGCTCTGCTGACATGACAAACTTGAAGAAGTCTTTAACCTGGATAAAAGAAGCGGATTCAACTGCGTTACAGTCTTCTCTGCGAGCCTTGGATAATGCTTTTAAGAGCTTCTTTCGTGGTAAAAAGAAAGGTCAACCTACTGGAATCCGAAGTTCAAGAGCAAGAAGATGAAATGACTCTGGCG
>JAUNIQ010000154.1:316-2204 GCA_030535275.1 Bacillota bacterium
AGAAAAGCCGTGTGTTCAGACTTGGACAGTATCGAAGAAAGCTACGAAATGCATTTTGAACACGAAGAAAAACACGGTGCGTACACGCTATTTCGTCGGGGTGTATATCCAACGAGATCGGTTGCGGAAGCTGCCATAGAAAAAGATGCATTATATGTTTATGAAGAAAACGGAGAATTCTTGGAAGCATTATCTTTAACGAAAAGCAGCCAGAGGAATATAACAGAATAGATTGGCCAAGCAAGGCGACAGATGAACGTGTCCGTGTGATTCATCTTCTGTTGGTTCGACCTGACGCAGCCGGACAAGGAATTGGGTCAGCCCTGATTGCGTATGTAACAGATCTTGCAAAGCAGCAGAATTGCAGTTCCATCAGACTTGATACGGGAGCACAAAACACACCTGCTACCGCACTTTATATTAAACAAGGCTACCGATTGGTTTCTGCCTCCTCAATGAAGATAGGCGGTGTAATACCTCATGACGAACACCTGTTTTTCGAAAAGATCGTGTAATAGCTTTGGAGGATTCCTATGTGTGGTAGGTATCATTTTAGTCGGGATTCTACAGATAAGATGATCATTTCCGTCCTTGCTGCTATGGATCGGAAATATCCAGGGCGGTTTAAGACCGGTGAGCTTTTTCCGGGCGATACTGTTCCCGGTATCATTGCGTGGAATGATAAGATTGTGCCAATTCCCGCAACCTTTGGCTTCCCTGGCTTTCAAGGGAAGAAGTTGTTGATCAACGCTCGTTCTGAGACCGCAGCGGAGAAACTGAGCTTCGCCGATAGTCTGCGTGGGCGGAGGATCGTTCTCCCTGCGACGTCATTCTATGAGTGGAGCCACGATACAAGGAAACAGAAGTATCAGTTCACCGTAAAGAACAGCTCTGCTTTGTACCTTTGCGGAATCTATAAGATCATTGACAGTGAAGTCCGATTTGTGATTCTCACACGGGAGGCCAACGAATCCATGATTGAAATACATCATCGTATGCCGGTCATCCTGTCGGAACGTGAAGTGCGTTCGTATCTGTCAGACTATCCAACTGCAATGGAGTTCATCGGCTCAACACCTCCGGTTCTGGAAAGACGAGCTGTGTAAATGAAAGAGAAATACACCTTCACGGAGGGTGCGATCTTGATTCCGTTGCTCCGCTTCGTGTTTCCAGTTCTGTTTGCCCTGTTTTTACAGGCAATGTACGGAGCTGTGGACCTGCTGGTAGTGGGTAAGTTTGCCTGGGCGGAGGATGTTTCCGCTGTCTCCACCGGCTCTCAAGTCATGATGACGATTACGAATCTGCTCAGCAGCCTTGCTATGGGCATCACCATTTTTCTGGGCAGGAAAATAGGGGAGAAGGACGAAAAAACCGGTGGTGCGATCGTTGGGAGTGGCCTGTTCCTGATGATCGGTGCGTTGCTGACGGTGGCCATTCCTTTGAGTGCTTCCCAGCTGGCAACCGTTATGCACGCTCCCGTTGAGGCCTTTGATCTGATGAAAAGCTACATCAGAATTTGCGGCGCAGGCTCTGTCGTAATCATTGCCTATAATTTGATCGGCAGCATTTTTCGCGGATTGGGTGATTCACGCACGCCCCTGATCACTGTGCTTATCGCTTGCCTGTTTAATGTTGCCGGAGATCTTCTCCTTGTGGCGGTACTGGGAATGGGAACAAAGGGAGCAGCCCTTGCAACGGTGTTTGCCCAAATGATCAGCGTGATCATATCTCTGCTTTTGATCCAAAGAAAGCAGCTGCCCTTTCCCTTTGATTGTTCATTCGTTCGCTGGAAGAGTGGGATCATACGAAAGATCGTATCCCTGGGAGCACCCATTGCGCTGCAGGATTTTCTGGTTGGGATCTCTTTTCTTGTGATCCTAGCCATTGT
>JAUNIQ010000155.1 GCA_030535275.1 Bacillota bacterium
TCTGGCAACCGGTATCCGCGCGAATACTCTGGTAAACATCAAGATTTGCGAGGTTGACTTCGAGCACGATACCATCTTCCTGCGAAAGCTGAAGAACAGGAAACAACAGATAATCCCGATGTCCAAGACGCTGAAGGAAGTCCTTGTGCTGTATCTGAAGCTGTGGGATTGGGATAGCGAATTCTACCTCTTCCCTACCATGAGTGGCAAGCAATTGTCCGTTCACGCGCTGGAGGACTCTGTGCGGCACTATAACATCGCCCGCAATGTCAGCAAGACCTCGCTCCATCTCTTTCGGCACACCTTTGCGAAGAACTATATTCTGGCTGGTGGTGGACTGGTGCAATTGCAAATGATCCTGGGACACTCGACTCTGGACATGACCAGGCGCTACATCAACCTGTACGGCAGTGACGTGCACCGCGACTTCGACAAACTGAATCCGCTGAACAACATCATAACTAGACTGCCGGAAAACTGATTAAACCTGCATTGTTCTTCAAAAATCTAGTGATGATCTTAGAAAATCTTAGAAAAACTGAAAAGAGGCAGGCACAATCTCAATTGATGTGCCTGCCTCCTTCCCTATTTCCGCTTACCGAGTTTCTTCAACGCTTTCTCAACCATGTTCTGGACGCCTTTCACGATATTGGCGTCAGTAGCGGGCTTGCCGTTGAAGTAAGCCTCTACATTCACTTTCTGGCGCTCATTGTAGTCCTTTATGTATAAGGGCACCTGTGTTTTGATTCTCTCGTCCATCATATCGCTGAACTCCTGGATGTGGGCAGCATGGTAAGGGTTTTCCTCATCGCGTATCTTCTGCCTTATACGTGCCTGTTCGGCTTGATATTGCTTGTTGATGTCAAAATCGGACATGTTCATTCCTCCTGTGGATACTTCCTCATCAAAGAAGAAAGATGGGGAAGGCTTATTGTTTTAGTAGATTATTCTTGGCGGCAAGAACGGTTTCCGCGAGCTCAAGCCGCTGGGGTTCGTTTTCAATGAAGTATAATAAAAGCGCGTCTGCCTTGGATGGGGACAGATGCACGTTCGTGGTTTTCCATTTGTAGAGAGTATCGGCTCGGATATCAGTCGCGGCCGCAATGTCTTTGACGGTATGGCCTCTCATGTTGATTGCCGTTCGGAGAATTGATTCGGTTTCTGCAAAAGTGATGTATTGTCTCATAAACTCACCTCCATGGGGTAGGTGGTGAGGTTGGATGGGATTCAGGTTTTTTCTTCCTAAATCCACAGTTTTCAAAACACAGCCCATAAACACATGCAATTCTGAAATCAGCATATGTGCGTTGTAAAAGAATGTGCTCTGCCAAGGCCAGTATAGACAAATCAATGACACTTTGTTTTTTACTCTCTGATTTAATTATATACTTTTTCTCTCATCCATTACATTATAGGCCTCCACACCACTCTCAAAGAAGCGTTTCATCCTGCTCCTAAGAGTTTCCGGCGCAATGATCTGAACGATGTTTGGATCAAATTTCCTGAAATACAGGAAGACCTGTTCCTTGGAGCATCTGTAGTACTGGTAATATCCATCCTCGCCTGCTTCCATTCGCAAATACTTGGGCTTACCAAAGTAGATTCTTTTATAGGTGGCCAAGCCTTTGTCCGTCAGTCTTACACAGATCTCCTCATCCTCGTTGATCGCATATTGTGGTCCTGCCTTTTCCATCGCCTTAAGATGCTCATACACTGCCGGCTGCAGGCAAGCTTTTTTATCACTTGCGTTGATCCGGTTTATTCTCCGAAGTCCATATGCTTTGGCCTCCATGCTGTGTGTTAGGGGGTTCTCCTCCTGGCACAGCAGGAAATTGAACATCTCTTCAGCACCGATTGCCATGGTGTAGGGCACTACCTCGTGCACGATCCCAGCCTCCCAAATGGTAGATAGGTATATTGGCTGCTGTTCACGGCAGTATTGAAGCAATTTGTCATAGTTATCCTTGAAGACGATACGTTCTCTTTGGCTGAAGGGCTTTTCACAGTAGCTCATCAGCAACCCACGGAAGTATCTGGAAATATAATCATCACTGGTGCTGGTGATTCTCTGAATCAGATCCATTGTGCTGTCCGTCGGTTTGAGTGATAGATGGCGTGATCCCTTCCTACTTCTTTTATTCCCATCAGGACGAATCACATTGTTCAGGATACTGTTGGCAGCATCCCTCCTTTGTAAT
>JAUNIQ010000002.1:0-2081 GCA_030535275.1 Bacillota bacterium
GATTTGTAGTTTTCCAGAGCCTGTGCCAGAATTTCCTTCTCGGCTCTCTCAAGGGCTGTGGCCAGAGATGTGTCATAGTAGTCGACCTCATTTTTCTCGGCTTCCTGCTTTATGAAAATGAAGATATCTTCCTCACTTATTACATTGTTTGAAGTGGTAATTGCCAGACGTTCAATGATATTCTGCAGTTCACGTATATTTCCGGGCCAGGGGTATTTCAGCAGTACTGTGAGAGCATCGGAGCTGATGGTTTTGTTTTCTCCCAGATCCTTGTTACACTTGGCCAGATTTTTCTGGATTAGAGGAAGTATATCATCGTATCTGTGACGGAGAGGAGGAACGTTAATAGGCACTACATTCAGTCTGTAGTAAAGGTCCTCTCTGAATTTTCCTTCTTTAACAAGGGTTTCGAGATCCCTGTTTGTAGCGGAAATGATTCTGACATCAACGGGTATTGGCTTCGTCGCGCCTACAGGTGTAATCTGTCTTTCCTGAATTACCTGAAGCAGTTTAACCTGAAGATTAAGAGGAAGCTCGGATATTTCATCGAGGAATATTGTTCCCTCCTGGGCGGCCTCGAAGAGACCCTTTTTGCCTCCCGCACGGGATCCTGTAAATGCGCCGGCAACGTAGCCGAAGAGTTCTGATTCAATAAGGTTTTCAGGAATGGCTCCGCAGTTTACCGTGACGAAAGGTCCCTTCGACCTGTTACCTTCCTCATGAATGGTTTTGGCGAGCAGTCCCTTGCCCACACCGGATTCTCCTGTAATGAGAACAGTGGAGTTAACGGTTGAAAGTCTCTTGGCCAGTGCGATTACGTTTTTCATGGCTGAACTTTCGGATACCAGGCTTTCGTTGTAGATTTCCTCATTATCCAGCTTTTTAAGATTTCTGGCTTTGAGGAGTGCAGCTGCCGGAGCAGGTGCTTCTGCCTTCTCCTTTGAAATCTGGGTGATATCTCTGGATGTTGTAACCACGAAAGCAATCTGTCTGGCGTACCTTCCGCCACCTGCAGCAACCCAGTCGCCGCTTGTCATTGGCATGAAAACAGGGGAGCCTGTTGTAAGCAGTCTCTTGCCAAAACGGTTTTCGTGAATGATGGTCAGTTCTCTCTTTTCTTCCAGAACTCTTTTGGTGACAGATGGCGTAAAGATGCCGGAGTTCTCAAGCTCGTCGACGCTTTTGCCTACAATGTCTTCGAAGTCAATATCGTACATTTCTTCGCAGGCATTGTTGCACCACTGACAGATGCCCTCAGCATTGTCGATGAATACAGCATCTGTTATTCCTTCGAATACAGGAAGAATCTGATCCAGAGTAAGGGGTGTTTTGTTGAAATTCATAATGTTTGCCTCTTGCCTTTGCATTAACTGATTCATTTTTGAATCTATTTTATTATAGCAAAAATCGGGCTTTCGTTCCAATTTCTTTTTATGGCTATTATTCTGTAAAAGATGCTATAATAATATGTATGAAATATGAAGGAACATTCAGGACGCACGAGGGACTTGTGCGCGCACACAATGAAGACAGATGCTACATTTCTGCAGAGAAAGGTATTTTCGCCGTATGCGACGGAATGGGTGGTGAAGCCTGTGGCGAAGTTGCGGCGGAAATTGCTGTGGAAGCACTGAATGATTTCAGCAGTGAAAGCATTCCCGAGGCGGATGTTTTTTTTGACAGGCTTAATGGTACCATATGTGAAGAGCGTGACAGAAGAGATCTGAGAAACATGGGAACTACAATTGCTCTGCTGTCCATCAGAAACGGACGGGCCCAGTCTGTCAATATTGGGGACAGCCGCGTTTACATTTTTCGTAACGGGGCGCTGGAACAGATCAGTCAGGATCACACGGTGGTCTTCGGAATGTATCTGAATGGAAGCCTGACCAAGGAAGAGGTGCGTACTCATATCAGAAGCAATGAGCTGTATCAGTTCCTCGGGAAAAATCCGGGACAGGGAAGTGTTAAAGCCTATGTTTCGGAGAGCAGGCAGATAGAGCATGGTGATCAGTTCCTCATTTGTTCAGACGGACTGACTGACATGCTTCCTGAAACAGAGATTGAAGGGATAATGAGAT
>JAUNIQ010000002.1:2091-24548 GCA_030535275.1 Bacillota bacterium
ACAGCCGCCATCAGGCGGTATTTTGTGCCGCCGAAGCGGCGGACAATCTTATGAGCGCTGCCATGGATGCCGGAGGAAAGGACAACATTACCGTTATAGTTATCAGAACATTTGAGTGAGGAGACTAGTTAGCATGGATGCATCCTATTACAAGAAGTATGAGCCCGTATTTGGAGAGTATTACATCAGAGAACAGATAGGACGTGGAAGCTATGGCCGTGTGTTTCTTATTGAACGTGAAGACATGGGCACAGTATATCGCAATGCTCTTAAGGTAATTACAATTCCAAGAGAAGAAGACGATCTGGAAACCATCAGAATTCAGCAGAAGGACCCTTCGAAATACTGCCTGAGTTTTGTCAATAGAATCAAGACAGAAGTTGAGCTGATGTCAAGTCTGAAGGGAAACAGCAATATCGTCAGCTATGAGAATCACAAATTCATTCAGCACGATGATGGAATAGGCTGGGATATTCTGATTCAGATGGAGCTTCTGACTCCTATTTTCAAGTACATCAGAAGCCATCCGCTTTCAAGGGAGGATGTAATCAGAATCGGAATTGATATCTGCAAGGGCCTTGAATTGTGCCATGACAGAAACATCATTCACAGAGATGTAAAGCCTGAAAACATTTTCGTATCTGATGTAGGAAATTTCAAGCTCGGCGATTTCGGCATAGCGAAGATTTCCGATGCAACAAGTGCGGGAACAATTGCAGGCACGCCATCATTCATGGCGCCTGAGGTTTATAACGGCAAGCAGTACAACGCAACGGTTGACACCTATTCTCTTGGAATTACCCTGTACACTTTCCTGAACAATCACAGAGTGCCGTTCGAAGAAAATGCTACTGACTTCTGCGGAACACGTGAAGCGGCTAATACCAGACGTTTTTCGGGAGAACCGATTCCGCCTATTGAAGGACTTGACGACGGATTTAACATTATTCTCCTCAAGGCCTGTGCTTTTAATGCGGAAAGCAGATTCCCAAGTGCAAAGGCAATGAGGGAGGCTCTTGAAAACCTGCTGGCAGGCAGCACGGTTGGATTGGATTACAAGCCGGAAGATTACGAGGAACCGACAACATACCTGTCTGATTATACCGGTCAGAACAATTCAGTAAATCCACAGTATTCGAATTCATCATATTTTGATTCCTACGGCGGCTCTACAGGTGGCATGTCCATGCAGTCCGGAACAGATGAAACTGTTGCCGGTGCTGGATACAACCCGCAGGCGGGCAGAGGACCTGCAGTAAACTCTTATCCACGACCTGCAGCAGCACCTGTCGGTCCGGCTGACGGTTATAATTACAGCAATAATAATAAAAAGAACAGAAACAGAATAATAATCATCATTGCAGTTGCGGTTATTGTTCTGGCGGGAATATTCGGAGTCTATCTGCTGCGCCCAGATGGCGGTACCGAGAGCGAGGTTTTAACCGGCGACAGCTTCAGCATCACCAGCTGGGACTGGGACTGGAACTGCTATCATTCAACGAGTAACAGTGTTGATGTGATAATGATTGTTCGCAATGACAGCGACGAGGCTATAAGCGGCATTGCATTTAATGTGCGTGAGGACGGTGGCGGCTATCTCAGAAATGACGGAAACGAATATGCGGATGACGCACCACTCTATGCTGAGGGGTATATTCCTGCGGGCGAATACGGCGTGATGGTTGCCAATATACGTACAGGCATGGGAACAAAGGACAACATAGGTGGAGGCGGTCAGCCGTCAACGGGACAGGCGGAAGTAGTAGAGGCCTACACTTATGAAGGCGATGAGGATTACGTTCAGCCTGAGGGAACGCTGGTTGATAAGCATAAGGAAAACGGCGCCACCTATGACTCCGAAATCAGTAATGATAATGACTGGGATGTGTCCAGATCGGACTGCACGGTTGTCGCAGTATATTATGATAACAAGAGCGAAGGCAAACTGAAGGTAGCAGAGACATGTGCAAACGGAATGCTGGAAAGCGACATTCCTGCAGGAGCACAATACTACAGAGAAAACGGTACATTCATGGATCCTGACTTTGATGGATATGATGAGCACCATAATGATAATGGCGGCTACTATGTATATGTAATTGAACAGAGATATCAGGACGGAAGCCTGATAAAGGAAAGGTTTGACAGAGAGTACAAGAGCGAGGATTAATCATGAACACGAATGGAGGCAGGGACACGAGACGTCAGAGCATTGACCTGTCAATGGACGGATCAATTGAATATCCTAATACCGGGCAGATGCAGAACGGACAGATGTATTACGGTGAGCAGCAGCCCTACAATGGACAGCCGGTATATAACGGACAGATTATTCAGCCGGACCAGTCCTTTAGAGCTTTTGGACCGGACAATAAGAACAGGCGTCCGTTAAAGATCGTAGGCATTGCAGCAGGGCTGGTTATTGTAGCCGTTATTGCAGTGCTGGTGTCCGGGCTGTTTTCGGGCGACATTGAAGTGCCCGATGTCAGCGGCATGAATTATGATCAGGCAAAAGCGGAAATCGAAGATGCCGGTCTGCGATTCAGTGAGGGGCAGGGACAGCCGAGCGACACAGTGCCCGAGGGCTATGTTGTGTCACAGAATCCTGCACCGGGAGAATCACTGGAGAAAGGCGCCACAGTACAGGTTTGCTTCAGCATAGGCCTGGGAAAGAATGAAATACCTGACGTATGCGGACTTGATCCGGAAAGAGCCGCGCAGGAGCTTGCGGACGCAGGGTATGAAATGAGCGAACCGGTTGTGGTCGATGGATATCCGGAGGATGCCGGAGACGTCATTCGCATGGAGCCGAAGGCAGGAAGTGAGATCGAAAGAGGCACAAAGGTTACGGTTTATGTCAGCAATGGCAAACTCTGCAATGTTCCTAATGTTGTAGGCCTTTATGATGACGAGGCATATGAAAAACTGGAACGAGCGGGTCTGAAAGTAAATGAAGAATGGGTCGACTCCAGTTGTGACTACGGTGTTGTTGTTGAGCAGTCGAAAAAGGGAACAGCTCATATCGGAGATGTGATTACAATATATATCAGTCTTGGAGACGATTACTGGGATGACTACGAGGATTATTAATAAGACATGGCAGAAGCAAACAACTATGAACTGATAATAATTGACTGTTCGGGAAGCGTTAAGCGAACAAAACTTCCTTTTCAGCAGAATTGCTCGCTAACCATAGGGCGAACAGAGGATAATGATATCACCATTCCGGATAGCATTGTTTCTTCACATCACGGCAGAATCGATATTGTCAATGGCAGGTTTTTCTACTCCGACACGGACAGCACAAACGGAAGCAATGTGTATTTCATGTCGAGGAATCTGCTTTTGCATAATACCAGTCAGCGCATTGAAATGAGTGAAGGAACCGCCATCAGAGTGGGCAGTGTCAAAAACCGTGACAAGATGGTTCTGATAATGTTCACCTGTATGGGCGCAGGAACCGTGCTGAAAAAATTCGACATTCCGATGACGGGACTTACTATCGGAAGAGGTGCAGGAAACGGCATTGTTCTGAATCATCCGGGTGTTTCGCGTGTGCATGCCTCGCTTTCATACCGCGGGGGCAGATGCGTAATTTCGGATAAGCGCAGCAGAAACGGCATAATAGTAAACGGTAAATCTGTTGTTTCAGAAACGGAATTGTCCGACAAGGACATCATTCAGATTCTGGGCTTTCAGCTGATTTATTCGGGAAACTGCATTTATTACAAAGACAGGACCGGCGGAATCAGCATTCACTCTGACGGAATAGACAAGTGGGTCGGAAAGAGCGATTCACGCAAACAGATCCTGACGGGTGCGGATGTTGATATTAAAGGAAATGAATTTGTTGCAATAATCGGCGGAAGCGGTGCCGGCAAGTCAACACTCATGAATGTAATTAACGGATTTGACAAGGATTACATCGGAGAGGTTTATTACAACAATGTTTCCTTGAGAGACAACTTCCAGCAGTTAAAGAACATCATAGGCTATGTTCCTCAGGAGGATATCATTTACGAGAACCTGACACTCAGGAAAATGCTTGAGTACACGGGACGCCTGAGAATGCCTGAAGACATGAGCGACCGGGAGAGAAGTCTGCGAATTGACAGAGTTCTTGAAATGCTGGATCTGACAGTTCATCAGAATACATTTATCAGAAAGATGTCAGGAGGGCAGAAGAAGAGAGCAAGCATAGCTGTAGAGCTGCTTGCCGACCCTAAGCTGCTTTTCCTTGACGAACCGACATCAGGGCTTGACCCGGGTACAGAAAAGAACCTGATGATAGCCATGAGAAACCTGAGCAGAAGTCAGGAGCAGACAATTGTAATGGTTACACATACAACCCAGAGTCTGCACCTGTGCGATAAGATTATTTTCATGGGACCGGGAGGCAGAGTCTGCTTTACCGGAACTGTCGACGAGGCAAAGCGCTTCTTCAACACGGATGACCTTACAGAAATATATAACATGATAGCCGAGAACCCTGAGGGCTGGGAAGCCAAGCGCAGAAGTGAAAATCCTGCGCCTGCGGCAGATGCCGGAGCAGGGCATAATGCGGCTCTTAATTACAAACCTAAGCTGTCCCTCATGAGACAGTTTTCAACCATAACCTCAAGGTATGCGGAACTCACCCTGAACAATTCCAGCAGCAGTCTGCTGATGCTCTTTGAACCGATTATTATCGGCGCGCTTCTTTGCATTGTAAGTGCCAAGGGCGAATTGTTTGATGTGTTTGAGGGAACACAGTCAATGATGTTCGCGTTCAGCTGTGCGGCAATATGGATAGGCATATTCAATTCGATTCAGGAAATATGCAAGGAGAGAAGCATACTGAAACGGGAATACATGGCAAATCTGAAGCTGCCTGTCTACATGACCTCGAAGGTATTCGTGCAGATGATAATCGGTCTGGTGCAGGCAATCCTTCTGACTCTGGTGTTCATAGCAATATCAGATATGATCGGCAAGATTCCGGAAGGTGTTTCGCTGGAAGGACTTATACTTGGCGGCAAGCTGGGATTCTGCATTGAAATAATAATCACCGCATGGTTTACAATTATCGCATCCATGGCCCTTGGTTTGGTTGTGTCTGCAATAGCCAAATCCGGAGACAAGGCAATGGTAGCGGCTCCATTCCTGCTTATTATACAGCTGCTGTTCTCGGGCATACTCTTCAGACTGAAGGGTGCCGTGAAGGTAATCTCATACTTTACGGCAAGCAGATGGTCAGTTGAGGCCCTCGGCAGAATAACGGACCTGTCTCATCTTGAAATGAGACGAAAGGGACTGGACGGCAATCCGATAATAGCTGCGGATTCGGGCGATAAGCTCATAAAGGAAATGTTTGATAACCTTCAGGACAAGCTTATCAGTGACTGGTTAATACTGCTGATTATGGCAGTTGCCTTCCTTGTCATAAGCACCATACTGCTGAGAAATGTTGCCAGGGACGGCAGATAGGAGAGAAACTGTGGATTCAAGAGCATACTTTATTCTTGCCGGCGGGCGAGTAAGAATTGATATTATAGGAGATTCGTTTTCCATTGGCAAAAGCCCAAAGGCAGACTGCGAGCTCAAAGGCAATCCGACCATAAGCAGAATGCATGCAATGGTTATCAGGGACAGTGAAGGCTACATGATAGACGATCTGGGTTCGCTGAACCATACATATCTGAATGGAAGAATGGTAACCGGGCCAAGCAGATTGTGCGATGGCGACGTTGTAATGCTGGCAAATGTTGAGATGAGATTTCATCTTGAGGATGATCTTACAGTGGACCTGCCGGGATCATATGAGCAACACGAGGGAACGGAAATGCTCAGTCATGACGAGCTGATATTTGACAACGAAGGGGAACTTAAATGAGGATTAAACCGTTATTGATCATATTGCCGGTTGTGGTCCTGCTCCTGGCAATGTTCATATTGGACAAACCCATTGAACATAAGGAAGCCGGAGGAGGAACGATGACGCTAAATCTGGTGACCGGGCAGCTTGGAGACATTAAAAATGACCCGGGTGCACCGGTATTCGAAGCCTGCGATACTTCTTCCGCAAATATTGGCGAGCTGCAGTATAACTGCTGCGTGCTTGCTTCCGATGAAAAGTGCGAAGATGGATGGATCGCAGTTGAACTTCCTGATGGTCTGGGACATTGCAGAACAGGTTTTGTTCAGGAAAAAAATGCTGTAAGAGAAGAGCTTACAATAAGCACTAAGGATGGCTTGAGGTGGAGCATTGTCAATGATTCTCTCAGCCATCTGGGATTGAAATTCGTGCAGTACGGAACATCTCTTGAAACGGGAATTGACTGTTCCTATTTTCTTAACAGGATATTTGCCGACAATGGTGTAATGATTCCTGATACACCTAACGAAATCAGAGATGCGGGAAAGCTGATTACGATGGAAGAGGCTGAGCCCGGTGACATAGTATTCTATGCGGAAAATGAAGGATACGGTCATGTGGGGCTTTACCTTGG
Source organism: Bacillota bacterium (assembly GCA_030535275.1). Taxonomy (GTDB): domain Bacteria; phylum Bacillota; class Clostridia; order Peptostreptococcales; family Anaerovoracaceae; genus Lentihominibacter. The sequence goes on from JAUNIQ010000002.1 coordinate 8,580, forward strand.
TGGCGGATACCAGCTTAACTGCTCCGGCCATTCGGGAAAGGTGTACCCGCAGGGCGGAGTAAGAATTACGAAGGTTCATTACAGAGACAGAGAGACCCCTTATTTCTACAGAATATTGGATGAAGAGGTGCAGCAGTGATTGAAGAAAACAGAATTGCAAAATGGGACAACCTGAAGTTTTTCCTGATTCTCTGCGTTGTAATCGGACATACACTTCACAGCTTCCTTGACTATTCCCAGCTGGCCAAAGGCCTTTATCTTTTCATATATTCATTCCACATGCCTGCATTCATATTTGTCGCCGGCCTGTTCTCCAAGCACGTAATTCAGGAAAAACGCCGTGAAGTAGTAGTGCAGTATCTGGTGATATATCTGGTAATGAAATTTCTCGATGCTCTGGCAGCATTTCTGTCAGGCAGCTCCTTCTCATTCCATTTCCTCTGGGAGAGCGGTCCGGGATGGTTCGCACTGGCACTGGCTGTGTACATGATAGTGGGAATGTACGTCAGAAAATTCGACTCGAAATACATTATGGCAGCTGCCATTTTTATCGGTTGTGTAGCGGGCCTGGATACACACTTCGGAGATCATTTCGCATCAATGAGGATTTGCGTTTTTCTCCCTGTATTCCTGGCAGGATACTACATTAAACCGGAGGCTCTGATCTATGCAAAGAACAAGGGCATCGCAGTCACTCGCAAAATAGCCGCACTCTTAATATTTGCGGCGCTTCTCATTATCAGCATCAGCAAGGTGGATGTGCTCTACCCGGCACTGAAGATGTTCAAAGGCAAGTATGAATATGCCGACATGGACATGGGAATTGAAGGCGTTGTTCTCAGACTGCTGTGCTATGCATTCTGGGCAGTGATGATTTACATTGTTATCGCAATAGTGCCGAAGAGGAACTGGATTTTCACCTGGTTCGGCAAGAGAACCATGGCGATATTCGTATGGCACAACTTCTTTGTAAGCCTTGTGATGACAGTGCTTGGCGGAAGCGCATTCCTCTACGGACATCTTTCTCACAGCTATGTTTTCGCAGGAATATGCGTGGCCATAATCATCGCGGCACTGTGCGCATATCTGCCCGAATTCAGAATAAAAAAAGTAGAGAAAAAACATCGCAATATAAGTGAAAAAAACTTGCATTAATCATGCTCCTGTGATAATATACCCAAGGTAGTAAGCAGAAGTTATCCGCTTCTCACCTTGGGAGCATGGGCGCCCGGGTTAATAAATCTTTTGATTTTCGCGCGGATACTTTTGTGTCCGCGTTTTTTCTTGCTTTTGCGCAAAGGCAGGAAGGACGGAATTCCGCGGAAGAGCGGTGATGTACGAAGGAGGTACAGAGATATAGCAAAAGAAGCTTTAATAAACGAAGAAATTCGTGCAAAAGAGATGAGAGTTATCTCTGCAGACGGTGAACAGCTGGGAATCATGACCAGAGAAGAAGCCATAGCTTTGGCTGATGAAAAGGATCTGGACCTGGTTTGCATCGCACCGAAAGCACAGCCGCCGGTATGCAAGATTCTTGATTACGGCAAGTTCAAGTATGAACAGCAGAAGAAGGAAAAGGAAGCTAAGAAAAAGCAGCATACCACTCAGGTAAAGGAAATCAGACTTTCAACATTCATTGAGGATCATGACATCATGGTTAAGGCCAAGACAGGGGCCAAGTTCCTCAAGGAAGGAAACAAGCTGAAGGTCAGCCTCAGATTCAGAGGACGTGAACGTGACTATGTCGACAGAGGTCAGGAAGTCATGGAAAAATTCGCTGAAGCCGTTTCAGATGTAGGCGAACTCGAAAAGAAGCCTAAGATGGAAGGCAGAAGTCTGTCCATGGTTCTTACACCGAAGAGCGATAAGAAATAAAGTTAAATAATTACATTAATATAGGAGGATATTATGGCAAACAAGATGAAGTCTCATAGAGGCGCATGCAAGAGATTCAAAGTTACAGGTTCAGGAAAAGTAAAGAGAAATAAGGCATACAAGGGACACATCCTTACTAAGAAGAGCCAGAAGAGAAAGAGAGGACTGAGACAGTCCACTACATTAACCAGTGCAGACCACAAGAGAATCAAGGAAGTTCTGAGCAAGTAAGGAGGTATTGAAATGGCAAGAGTAAAGAAAGGCGTAAACGCACATAAGAGACATAAGAAAGTTCTGAAGATGGCAAAGGGCATGTATGGTGCAAAGCACAGCACATACAGAGCAGCTAAGCCTGCAACAATGAGAGCTCTGAGATCAGCTTACATTGGCAGAAAGAACAAGAAGAGAGATTACAGAAAACTGTGGATCGCAAGAATCAACGCAGCAGCAAGAATGAACGAAATGAGCTACTCAAAGCTTATCGGCGGTCTGAAGGCAGCTAACATTGACATCAACAGAAAGATGCTGTCAGAAATGGCAATCAACGATCCTGCCGGTTTCACTGCACTTTGCGAAACAGCAAAGAAGGCTCTCTAAAAACAGCAGGTATTAAATTACAGCATAATAAAAGAGTTCCGAAATTTTCGGAGCTCTTTATATTTATGCTATAATCTATCCATGAGCAAAAGCAGAAAACTTACAATTGGAATACTGGCCCATGTGGATGCAGGCAAGACGACTCTGTCTGAAGCCATGCTCTACAAGGCAGGAGCAATCCGCCAGCTTGGAAGAGTGGATCACGCCAGCGCTTTTCTTGATTCGGATGAACAGGAAAAGGACCGTGGAATTACCATCTTCGCCGGGCAGGCGTGTTTTAGTCTGCCTTTGCATGATGTGACGCTCCTGGACACTCCGGGACACGTGGATTTTAGCGCAGAGATGGAGAGAACTCTCGGTGTGCTCGACTACGCCATTCTCGTCATAAGCGGCAGAGATGGTGTTCAGGGACACACTGCGACTCTGTGGAAGCTGCTTGAACATTACGAGCTCCCTGTTTTCATTTTTGTCAACAAAATGGACGCTGAGGGAACAGATGCAAAGGCAATAATGCAGGTTTTGAAGGAAGACCTGGACGATAACTGCATAGACTTTACCAGGGTGAGTGACCAGTGGGATGAGATTGCCATGTGCGATGAGGCGGTAATGGAAGAGTTCCTGGAAAAGGGCGAGATTTCCGATGAATCGATTTCTGAAGCGATTGCTGCCCGAAAGCTGTTCCCGTGCTGGTTCGGTTCGGCTCTGAAGCTTGAAGGGGTGAACGAGTTCATGGACGGCCTGGACAGGCTGGCAGTAACATCATTTGACGATGAGAAGGCCCTGGAGATAAAACCATTCAGAATCACACGCGACAGGCAGGGCGAAAGGCTGACTCACCTTAAAGTGCTCAGCGGAAGCCTGAATGTCAGAGATATAATTAATGAAGAAAAAGTAAATCAGATAAGAATATATTCGGGCGGCAGTTTTGACGCTGTTGATTCGGCAGCGGCAGGGACAATCTGTGCTGTTACGGGACTGACTGAAACCAGAGCTCCTGAAGGAATGACTGAGGCAGTTATTTCATACAGCGTGCTCCTGCCTGAAGGCGTTAATGTTCATGACACCTACATGAAGATGAAGCAGCTGGAGGAAGAAGATCCTCAGCTTCACATTACCTGGAACGAGCAGCTTCAGGAGATTCAGTTAAGGTTAATGGGAGAGGTGCAGCTTGAAGTTCTCGAGAAGATGATAAGCCAGCGCTTTGGTATTGATGTGAAGTTCGGCGAGGGCAGAATTGCCTATCGTGAGACTATTGCAGGGGCCATTAGGGGCGCAGGCCACTATGAACCGCTCAGACACTATTCTGAAGTGCATCTGCTGCTGGAGCCGCTGCCTCGCGGGACGGGCATGAAGTTCGCATCGTCTGTAAGCAGCGATGTGCTGGACACCAACTGGCAGAGACTGATCATGCAACACCTGATTGAGAAGGAACATCTGGGGACTCTGACCGGTTCTCCGATTACTGATATTAAGATTACAATTACCGGAGGTCGCGCTCACGACAAGCACACCGAAGGCGGTGACTTCAGGCAGTCAACATACAGAGCCATCAGACAGGCGCTCAGAAAGAGCCTGGACAGAGGAGAGATGATTCTTCTTGAGCCATGGTATGAGTTTGAAATGCAGATTCCTCAGGAAATGGTAGGAAGAGCAATGGCTGATGTTCAGAGGATGGGCGGAAGCTGTGAAGCGCCTGTGAGCGGTTCTTCTGATTCTGCTCTGACAAAGCTCTGCGGCAGAGCACCGGTTTCTGAAATGAAGGACTACGTGACAGAAGTGGCTTCATATACTAAAGGTTATGGAAGGCTGAGTCTGCAGCTGTCAGGATATGAGGCCTGCCACAACCAGAAGGCCGTTGTAGATGAAATCGGCTATGAGGCTGACAGGGATGTGGAAAATCCTGCAGACTCAATATTCTGTTCACATGGCGCAGGGCACAATGTATCGTGGAATGAAGCGGATGAAATGATGCACGTTTCACCTGTGCTAGCAGGGGAAGACGCGAAAGATCCGGCTGCGGTTTCCGGTGGAGGCGGTCTTGCTTTTGCACCGGGTGATGACAAGGATCTGGACAGAATTTTTGAACGCACATTCCGAAAGAACGAAAAGAAGAAGCCGCGCATTGAAGCGAAGGAAATAGACAGTGAAGCCGAACACAGACGCAGAGCCAGGGAGGCCGAAAGGCGTGAAGCGGAACGGAATCTGCCGGAGTATCTGCTCGTTGACGGTTATAATATCATTTTCGCCTGGGATGAGCTGAAGGAGCTTGCCCATGTGAACATCGATGCGGCCAGGGAGTCGCTCATTGAGATTCTGGGAAATTACAGGGGCTTCAGGAAGTGCGAGGTCATTGCCGTATTTGATGCATACAAGGTCAAGGGCGGGCAGCGCCACATTGACAGGCAGTCAGGAATTACGGTGGTCTATACTGCTGAAGCCGAGACTGCAGACACATATATTGAAAGGACCACCTACGAGCTTGCCGGCAAGGCGGGTTCGAATTCCGGCGGGAAGTACAGGGTGAGAGTTGCAACTTCGGACCGCCTTGAGCAGATGATTGTCATGGGCAATAACGCTCACAGGGTATCTGCCGATGAATTCAAGAGAGAGGTCGAGCAGGTCAACGAGGAAATCAGCGAATACATCAGGCAGCTGAGCAGGCGAAATAAAATCGAGAACCCGAACAAACTTGAAATTCCACAAAACGAACATAAAGATGTGATAGAATAAGTTTCAGAAAAAAATCCGGAGGAAGACATGAAGAAAAAGATAAGCATTCTGGCACTGGCACTGATAAGCATAGCAGGCATTCTGGTACTTGGCGGCTGCGGAGAAGGAGACAATCCATATGACGGCATGGACCTGGGTGAATATATTAAAGTTGGTCAGTACAAGGGCATTGAAGTTAAGAAGATCGACGCCAAGGTCACACCGCAGCAGATGGGTGATGCAATAAGGGAAGCGCAGCAGGCCGCAGAGACAAGCGTGGAACTGAAGAAGGGCGATGTGATAAAAGAGGGAGATGTTGTAAACATCAATTACGTTGGCAGACTTGATGGCAAGAAGTTCGACGGCGGCTCAGCCAAGGACTACAATCTGACAATTGGAAGCGGAACCTTTATCGACGGTTTTGAGGAAGGGCTCGTTGGACATGAGGTAGGAGAGAAGGGCATCAAGCTGAATCTGGCATTCCCGCTCAATTATCAGTCAGAGGACCTTGCAGGAAAGGATGTTGTTTTCACAGTTAAAATCAATTCCGCAAGCAGAATGGTCAAGCCTGAATATGATCTTGATTTCGTAAAGACACAGGGCGATTTCAAATCTCTTGAAGAGTACGAAAAGGCTCTGAAGAAAGAGCTTTACAAGCAGAACAAGGCTGAAGCCGATCAGGAAATTCAGAACCAGGTCTGGTCACAGGTTCTTGAAAACACCAAAGTGAAAAAATATCCAAAGGACATGGTTCAGCACTATATTGACAATTACAATGACCAGATGGATTACATAGCAGAACAGAACGGCACGACCAAGGAAATGATCATGGAACAGTACTACGGAATCACTTCCGATGACGTTCTGCAAAAGCAGTTCAAGGAATCGGCCAGACTTCTCGTTAAGCAGGAAATGCTGATAGAGTACATTGCAGAAATAGAAGGCATTACTTATACAGATGAAGAAGCAGAAGAGCTCAGAAACTCCATTGAAGCACAGGGATATGATGATGAGCAGGTTGAGCAGGAAACCGGCAGAACACTGGATCAGTACGTGAGAATTGAGCTGCTGTTTGAAAAAGTAAAGGAATTCCTGGTTAAGGAGGCAGTAATTAAATAAAAAATTAAGGGCGAAAAGAATGTAAAAAATTTAGGAATGTAGCAATTTCAAGGTGTAAAGCGCCAAAGTGGAAATATTCTGACAATTCTAAAGCATTGTATACAATATAATGCGTATAAACTATTGTACAAGGTCAATATAGTGTGTTATATTCTGTATGTAAGTTTATATTATTGTCCTCGCTGCTTTTGTATTGGGGGCAAGAAATGAGCTATGAAAACTCTGGAGAGTTCCGGGATAAAGCCCGGGCGCCGAAGGTGTACGCGTTAAGGGGTCGTCGAGGAAGACTCAAATAAACGTAATCTCTCAGGCAAAAGGACAGGGCAGATAGTTCTCGCAATTATTTGTATTGTACCTCTCCGGAAAGTCGAAATAGCCAAGGGCATAGTTTCGACTTTTTTAATTAACTGCCCGTTTGGGCTCGCAATTATGTTCCTATTTATCATTTAGGAGAAGGAGAAAAACATGATCACTCAATTCTTAGACGCGGTCGATTCGTTTGTATGGGGCGTACCTCTTCTGGTCCTCCTCATGGGAACCGGCTTGATTCTGACCTTCAGACTTCACGGAATGCAGTTCTCGAAACTGGGAAGAGCCCTGAAGTACATGGTTAAGAACGAAGATGGAGCTACCGGCGAAGTATCATCATTTGGTGCACTTTGTACAGCTCTTTCAGCAACAATCGGTACTGGTAATATCGTAGGTGTAGCAACAGCAGTTATCGTTGGAGGTCCGGGAGCACTCTTCTGGATGTTCATCGCAGCCTGCGTCGGTCTGGCTACAAAGTTCTCAGAAGGTTGTCTGGCAGTTCTGTACAGACATAAGAACCCAGAGGGCGGATTCCTCGGCGGACCATTCTACTACATCGAAGAAGGTATCAAAGAAAGATACGGCTGGAATGCAAGATGGCTTGGTAAGCTGTTCGCAATCTTCGGCTGCATCGCTGGTGCATTCGGTATCGGAACAATCACTCAGATTAACGGTATCGCTTCAGCAGCAGAAACATTCTTCTCAGCACCAACACTCTTCACTATCGGAGCTGACAAGAACATCACAGCAGTTACTATCGCAGTAGCAATCGTAGTTACAGTTTGCGCAGCACTGGTAATCATCGGTGGTATCAAGAGAATCGCATCAGTAACAACAATAATCGTTCCATTCATGGCTATCGCTTACGTTCTGATTTCTCTGATCATCATCTTCAAGAACATCGGTGAAGTTCCACAGGCAATCGCTGATATCGTAACTATGGCATTCGGTGCCAAGGCTGCAGCAGGTGGTGCATTCGGTGCATTCTATCTGGCAATTACAAAGGGCGTAGCAAGAGGCGTATTCTCCAACGAATCAGGTCTTGGTTCCGCTCCAATCGCAGCAGCAGCAGCACAGACTAACGAACCTGTTAGACAGGGTCTGGTATCAATGACCGGTACATTCGTAGATACAATCTGCGTATGCATGATGACTGGTCTGGTAATCATGACTTCAGGTGCTTATGACTACTGTGTAGCAAACGGACTCGAAGGAGCTCAGGTAACAATCCAGGCATTCTCAATGGGACTGCTCGGACCTACTGCAGGTTCTTTCGTAGTAATGTGCGCACTGGCATTCTTCGCATTCACAACTATTCTTGGTTGGGACTACTATGCAGAAAGATGCTGCGAATACCTCTTCAATGGAAGCAAGGTTGCTGTACAGGTTTACAGATGGCTGTATGTATTCGCTGTATTCATTGGCCCATTCCTCACTCTTTCACAGGTATGGACTGTAGCTGATATCTTCAACGCTTTGATGGCCGCACCAAACCTCATCGGTCTGCTGCTTCTGAACGGCGTTGTTGCAAGAACTGTTAAGGATTACTTCAACAGACTTGAAACCGGCGAATATGATGACGGATATCCTAAGCTGCCACTTGGCTGCCACAAGAGATAAGTCAAAAGAATTATTACAATAAAAATCGAGGTGCATTCAGCACCTCGGTTTTTTATTTTCAGTGAGTCGCCCGAGCGAGCAGGCTGACTATTTAATCATGTCCAGTACTGCCTGGATAACTTCCTCGATTCCCAGGCCGTCAGTGTTCAGTTCAATGGCATCGTCTGCCTTTGCGAGAGGGTTCAGCTTCCTGGTCATGTCGTTGTGATCGCGCTGTTTGATATCCTCGAGCACCTCATCGTATTCCTGAGGAGTACCTTTTTCCTGGAGCTCCAGGTAGCGTCTCTTGGCTCGCTCCTCTGCGGATGCTGTCAGGAATATTTTATACTCTGCATCCTTTAGCACGTTGGTGCCGATATCACGGCCGTCCATGATTACGCTCTTCCTGCTTCCCATGCCTCTCTGTATCTCGACCAGCTTTTCTCTGACCATAGGCAGGGCTGAGCATTTTGATGCGAGCATGGAAACCTCAGGAGTGCGGATCAGGGTGTTCACGATTTCTCCATCAAGGATAATGTCTCCCCGAACGAAATCTATATCCGTTGAGTCCAGCATTGCCTGCAGCTCGTCGCATTCTTCAAAAGGTACAGCTTCTCTGTTCATCTTGTAGCCTACGGCTCTGTACATTGCGCCGGTATCGATGTAGTCGATGTTCAGTCTGGAAGCAACGGCTTTGGCTATGGTGCTTTTGCCGGCACCGCTCGGACCGTCAATTGCTATTCTGAATATTTCTTTCATTGATTGTAGCTCCTCTATTTTGCCTCATCCTTCTTGGTGGTGAGAAGTCTTTCAACTTCCTGCACGAAGGTGTGAACATCTGTGAACTGTCTGTATACAGATGCGAATCTTACATATGCAACTTCGTCAAGATCCTTCAGGCGCTCCATAACCAGCTCGCCGATAAAGGTGCTGTCAACTTCTTTCTCCATCATGTTGTTGAGACCGCGTTCAATGTCATCAACGATTTTTTCCATATCGGCAATTGATACAGGTCTCTTTTCACATGCTCTGATAATGCCGTTAAGAAGCTTGTTGCGGTCGAAGGCCTGACGGCTTCCATCCTTCTTGATTACCATGAGAATCATTTCCTCAACCTTTTCATAGGTTGTGAATCTTCTTCCGCACTGTTCACATTCACGTCTTCTTCTGATGGCGCGACCATCTTCTGTGTGTCTCGAATCGATTACTTTACTGTCTTCGTTTTCGCAATAAGGACATCTCATTGTAATTCCTCCTGACTGCAGGTTAAACACTACTGGTTTTGCTTGATACACAATTAATTAACTTACTTTCGTTAATTGTACTACATATTGTGGAGGAGGGCAAATAGTATTACTATTACAAGCGTGGCAGGATGCGGGTCCTGATAATTGCATCAATCTCAGCAGTGTTGACTTTAGGACCACTTGAAAAGGCATATATTATATTATCCCATTCGAAAATTCCGGCCTGTTCATACTTGCGACGTTTGTCAAGAAAATGAAAGACATAGTTTTCTGTGTCCATCATGCCACAATACTCAAAATACAGTTCACGCATATCTGCCATTTCAAATGTAAAATCAGGTGACAGCTTGTCCCTGCCTGCTCTGATTATCTGATCATATCGAAACGGTATTTCGTATTTATATAACAATTCGGCAATAATAAGCTCTCTGCTTGAACGAACGTGCAGACCCTTACTGGTATATTGGCTGAATTCACCGAAAGGGTAATCGTTTTTCTCATAATCCATTTCAGCCCAGGCCTGATGGCTTTTAAGACGTTCCTTCAGTGTTTGATCAGGCGTTGAAAAAACAGGTTCACTGGGCAGAAAGAACTGATCCTGTGACAGGGAACTGTAGGCGCGTGTCATGCTGCTGATAATGGCTGAAGGATTTATTTCTCTGTAATTATTAATTGCTGTTTGTATTGTATTGATATTTGCGCATATTTCTTTTAAGGAGCGCTTTAAGAATTCTTTTCTGGCCAGCTGCCTGATTAAATCCGGGCGGGAATTGATTCCAATTCGGCGTATATGGCCGGATTCCGGCTTTGCCCAGATATATTGCGTTCTCTGCTTGTCATTTACATATCGCAATGTTCCATCTGGTAAAGTTTGCAGCTCTTCTGTGTACTTATTTTGGCAATCTGAATAGAATGCCAACATTTCCCTTAATTGTTCCATGTAGTTGTCCATATTAACCTCCTTTTGTGACGAAATTTGGGAATTCTCTATGCAACGCCAACGTGTGTAGGGCAAAACGTTGGTGTTTTTATAGAAAAGCGAAAAAACGTCACAAATTACTATTATTTACCCCTGTTTTATGAATGAAATTGAGCGGATGTTGCCTTTTGTTTATTGGGTGTTTAAATAGTACACAAAATGTAAATATCTGACAAGATAAAAATGCAAAATATGGTAAAAAATAACAATTAGTTATTTACTACATACATACAGGCATATAAAATCAGTGTGGAGGGACCTGAAAGCATATTGAGAAAAGGAGATTAGAGAAATGAACATGAACGATTTACCAATCTGGGAAAAGCCCAGGGAGAAAATGCTGAGGGAAGGGGTTGAGTCTCTTTCGACAGCGGAGATTATTGCAGTCATACTGAGAACAGGCACGAGGGAGAAATCCGCAATGGAACTGGCGACAGAGCTGCTGGCCATAGACAAACGGGGCCTCAGGCATCTGGCAGAATGCAGTCCCGAGGAGCTGAAGCAGATTAACGGAATGGGGGATGCCAAGGTGTGCGAACTTATGGCTGCACTGGAGCTGGGCAAGCGGCTGGCAACTCTGCCACAGGAGATGAGGGCTGTAATAAGATGTTCGGATGATATTGCAGCCATTTTCATGGAAAGACTGCGATATGAGAAGAAGGAACACTTCAAGTGTCTGCTCATAAATTCGAGAGGTGAAATCATTGAGGAAAGCGAGATATCCGTTGGCGATTTAACCTCTTCGCCGAGTCATCCCAGAGAGGTTTTCATTAATGCCATCAGGAGAAGTGCGGGCTCGGTCGCCTTCGTACATAATCACCCAAGCGGTGATCCGGAGCCGTCTCCCGGAGACATTGAATCCACCAGACGCCTTGTGGAAGCAGGTGAGCTTCTGGGCATTCCAGTGATTGATCATATCATCATAGGCGATGGGGCATATGTGAGCATGAAAGGGAGAGGAATGCTGTAAACTGACTCTTGACTATATTGACATTTTTTTGCAAAATAATAAGGGGTATATTTAATGGAGTGCATCGATGAGTAAGGTTATACTTGTTGCTTCCGGAAAAGGCGGCACAGGCAAGACAATGTTTTCAGTGAACATGGGCGCAGCACTGGCAAGAAAGGGCTGCAGAGTCATGCTTCTGGACATGGATATGGGCATGAGAAATATGGACCTTTATCTTGGCATGGAAAACAGAGTCGTATATAACATAATGGACGTCATTACAGGCGTTTGCAGGATTACGAAGGCCACCATCAAGGTGGACGGCTTCGAGACCCTCTATTTCATGGCGGCTGCTCCGAGAAAGGATGACAGGGATATTACTTCACTTCACATGGAAATACTGTGCAGCAAGCTGAAGGATATTTTCGATTTCATTATCATTGACTGCCCTGCAGGAATCGGGGAAATGCTGGACGCATCAGCACCTGTTGCCGATCAGGCCGTAATAATAACCGAGCCGGGAACAGCAGCTATCAGAGATGCAGATGTGACAGAAAGATACCTTATAGAAAAGGGCGTTCCGAAGACATGCATAGTTGCAAACAAGGTTAATGTTGAACTGATGCAGGCAGGGCTTCTTCCGGACCTGTCAACAATAAGGGACATCTATTCGGGACCGCTGGCCGGATATATTCTGGAGGACGATAATATCAGGATTTCAACCAATAAGGGAATTCCGATTGTAATAAAACCGGGAACCTATATCGAACGAAATTTCATGGATATAATCAGGAGAATTATAAGCCAGTAACATTAATGCAAAAGCAGGAAGCGGGGTTTGACAAAGCCTCGCTTTTTTGTAATTTTTTGTCAATTCCGCATTGACCTTTTTTTGGTTTTCTTCTATAATATCTATGTATGCTTTTAACTTTTAATAATGACTATTTTAGTTGAACATAGAATTGGTCCCAGGGGCCGCGATTTTAATTGAAAACAGAATAAAGAAAGGGAGGAATGATACTTAATGGCAAACGTTATCATACCTGTAGTAGTTGGCCTAATAGCACTTATCATAGGGCTGTTAGTTGGATATATATTACGTAAATCCATAGGCGAAAAAACTATCGGCAACGCAGAAACAAAAGCAAGAAACATGATTCTTGACGCAGAGAAAAATGCCGAAAACATCAGAAAGGAAGTCGTTCTCGAAGCAAAGGAAGAAGCTCAGAGACAGAGAAACGACGCCGAAAAGGAGATAAGGGAAAGAAGAAACGAGATTTCAAAGGCCGAAAGGAGACTGAACCAGAAGGAAGACTCCATCGACCGCAAACTGGAAAACATAGAGAAAAAAGAAGAAAGCATTACAAACAAAGAAAAGAAAATAGAAAACAGACTTGCAGAGCAGGAGAGACTCCTGCACAAGCAGCTTGAGGAACTGGAAAAGATTTCAGGATACACTGTTGATCAGGCCAGAGAGATTATCCTGCAGAAGGTTGAGCAGGAAGCAAGAAGCGAAGCAGCAGTACTCTACAAGGAAATCGAAAGCAAAGCCAAGGATGAAGCTGACAAGAAGGCTAAGGAAATCATCACCGGCGCAATTCAGAGATGTGCAGCAGACCATGTTGCAGAATCTACTGTATCAGTAGTTCCGCTTCCAAATGATGAAATGAAGGGTCGTATTATCGGCCGTGAAGGAAGAAATATCAGAGCAATCGAAAATGCGACAGGCATCGACCTCATCATCGATGATACTCCTGAAGCAGTTATCCTTTCAGGATTTGACCCTGTAAGAAGAGAGATTGCAAGACTGGCTCTTGAAAAGCTTATCGTTGACGGAAGAATTCATCCGGCAAGAATCGAGGAGCAGGTTGAGAAGTCAGAACGCGAAGTAAACGCAATAATCAAAGAAGAAGGTGAACAGGCAACATTTGATGTTGGCATCCACAACCTTCACCCTGAACTTGTTAAGCTTCTGGGAAGACTTAAATACAGAACTTCATATGGACAGAACGTGCTCAAGCACTCCGTTGAAGTGGCACACTTGGCAGGACTCATGGCAGGAGAGCTGGGGCTGGATGTTACTCTGGCAAAGAGAGCCGGTCTGCTTCACGACATAGGCAAGGCTCTTGACCACGAGAGAGAAGGTACACACGTTGATATAGGAATGGAAGTACTGAAGAAGTACAAGGAATCCGAAGCAGTTATCAACGGCATGGCAGCACATCACGGCGACTATGAGCCTAAGTCAATTGTAGCTGTTCTCATCGCTGCAGCAGATGCGCTGTCAGCAGCAAGACCTGGTGCAAGAAGAGAGACTCTCGAGTCTTACATCAAGAGACTCCAGAAGCTTGAAGAAATTGCAAACACAACCAAGGGCGTTGAGAACTCATACGCTATCCAGGCAGGAAGAGAAATCAGAATCATCGCCAAACCTGATGAGGTTGGTGACGATGCAATTGTTCTCCTTGCAAGAGATATTTCCAAGAAGATTGAATCTGAACTGGAATACCCTGGTCAGATCAAGGTAAATGTAGTTCGCGAAACCCGCGCAATAGACTACGCGAAATAAGTTCTTTAAGGGGCAGCAGCAAGTTGCCCCTTTACGTTTTATTATGATATATCTTGACAACAGTGCGACAACTAAACAATACGACGAAGTAACGGAAGCAATGCTCCGTTTCATGAAACAGGACTTTGGGAATCCATCAGCTCTTTACCAGCTTGGCATTGATGCGGAGAAGGCAATCAAGAATGCCAGAGGACAGGTTCTGGATGCAGCAGGGCCTGGTGGAAACAGAGACGTGGTTTTCACATCGGGCGGAACCGAAGCGGACAACATGGCAATCTTCGGTGCAGTAGAGTCACTGAAGAGACAGGGCAACAGAATCGTCACGACAGAGGTTGAGCATCCGGCGGTTCTTGAATGCTGCAGCAGGCTCGAGAAGGAAGGCTTTGAAGTAGTCAGGGTCGGAGTTGACAGACAGTGCAGGCTCAACATGGAACAGCTTGAGAATGCAATCAATGACAGGACAATTCTTGTGACCATGATGCATGTAAACAATGAAGTCGGAACAATCATGCCGGTCGATAAAGTTCGCGAAATCATGAAGCACAAGGGCGCACCCGGACTCTTCCACTGCGACGCAGTTCAGAGCTTCGGCAAGCTGCCTTTACCGGGAGATGCAGATCTGATATCCCTAAGCGGGCACAAGATTCATGGGCCAAAAGGCTCCGGCGCATTAATAATAAGCAAAGGCAAGACAGCCGCAGGCAGGAACATAAACATACCTGCATATATCGTAGGCGGAGGACAGGAATCCGGCAGAAGATCCGGTACAGAAAACGTTCCCGCAATAATAGGTCTGGGCACAGCAGCAGAGATGAGCAGCAGAGAAGATGCTGACTCATTCAGAGCACTCAGAGAGAGACTGGCAGAGGGCCTGAAGGAAAAGATAGAGGATATCGAAATCAATACTCCGATGGATGAATCCTGTCCGTCGGTTCTGAGCATCAGTTTCAGGGGAACCAGAGGAGAAGTGCTTTTGCATACTCTTGAACAGGATGAGATTTTTGTTTCTACGGGTTCGGCATGCTCTTCAAACAAGAAGGGACAGAGCCACGTACTGATGGCAATGGGACTTAAGGATAAAGAAATCGAAGGAACTCTCAGATTCAGTCTGGGACGTTTCAATACAGAAGAGGATATAGATACAGCAATAGAGAAGACAGCGGAAGCGGTTAAGAGATTCCGCAGACTTGGGAGCTTCAGATAATGACAGAAAATCAGCAGACAAACAACGAATACATTTTCATAGTGCGCTGCGGCGAGGTTGCGCTTAAGGGCATGAACAAGCCTTACTTTGAGCGCATGCTTCTGGACCGCATCAAGAAACTGCTTAAGAAGTTTGACGGCGTGAAAGCCTACAGGCACGAGGGTCTGATATACGTGAGAGCCGACAAGGAACTGAATCCGGGAACGGAAGGAAAGCAGGCTATTCTGAAGGAAATCGGCAAGGTCTTTGGCGTAGCGTCAATCAGTCCGGCAATGGAATGCGAGAGCACCATGGAGGATATTGGACGCAAGGCCGTGGAATACATGATGGAAGCAATTGAAGAGCGCGGAGTGAAAACCTTCAAGGTTGAAGCCAAGCGTGCGGACAAGAACTTCCCGGTAAAGTCACCGGATATCGCCAGACAGATTGGAGCTGCAGTCCTTAAGGGATGCAAGGTTCTGAAGGTAAATGTTCACGATCCTGACGTAAGGCTCTTTGTGGACGTAAGGCATGATAAGTCATATGTTTATCAGGACAAGATTCCGGGATTCGGCGGCCTGCCGCTTGGAACAAACGGCAAGGGCATGTCCCTTCTGTCAGGAGGAATCGATTCACCTGTTTCAACATGGATGATGGCGAAGAGGGGAATGCTTATTGAAGCAGTTCACTTCCATTCCTTCCCGTACACCAGCCAGAGAGCTCAGGAAAAGGTTGAAGAACTGGCATCACTGGTTGCCACTTACTGCGGCAGATTCAGAATGCACGTAATAAACCTGCTTCCTATTCAGGAACAGATTGTACAGAACTGCCCTG
>JAUNIQ010000002.1:24558-56772 GCA_030535275.1 Bacillota bacterium
CGCGATGCCATAAACGGCCAGTTCAAGTATTCCCTTCATATTCTGTAACAGTTTTTACAGAACTGCCCTGAAGAAGAAACGACAATCCTGGTAAGACGATTTATGATGCGTATTGCGGAAGAACTTGCAAAAGCAAACGACTGCAATATGCTAATAACAGGAGAAAATCTGGGACAGGTTGCCAGCCAGACTGCGGAAGCTCTGGTAGTAACAGATGCCAGCGTAAGCCTGCCGGTAATGAGACCACTCATCGGCATGGACAAGACCGACATCATGGATCTGGCTCAGGAAATAGGAACATACGAGAAATCAATCGAGCCATACGAGGACTGCTGCACGGTATTCTTGCCGAAGCATCCAAGCACTAAACCGAAGCTCGAAAAGATTCTTCAGTCAGAAAGCAAGCTTGACTGTGAAGGCCTGATAAAGTCGGCAGTCGAGAGTGAAGAGATTATTGAAATAAGACCTGCATAAATAGGGAGATTAATATGACAAAGCGAATAATGTTAGGAAACGAAGCGTTCGCCAGAGGAGCCTGGGAAGCAGGCGTACGCGTTGTAAGTTCATACCCGGGAACACCGAGCACGGAAGTAACAGAAACACTGGCGAAGTGCGGTGATGAGATTCATGTTGAATGGTCACCGAATGAAAAGGTAGGAGTTGAGGTTGCCTTCGGAGCATGTCTTGGAGGAGCCAGAGCTCTCAGCACCATGAAGCACGTGGGACTGAATGTTGCAGCTGATCCTTTCTATACAGCAGCATATAACGGAGTTAACGGCGGTCTGGTACTGCTTGTTGCAGATGATAACGGATGTCATTCCAGCCAGAACGAGCAGGACTCCAGATTCCACGGACGCTCTGCAGGCGTTCCGGTTTTCGAACCGTCTGACTCGCAGGAGTGCAAGGACTTCATGATTGCAGCCTACGACATGTCAGAGAAATACGACACTGTTGTGCTCATGAGATCGGGAACAAGAATTTCACATTCCAGAGGAATCGTTGAAGAAGGCGAAAGAGAAGAGCATGAAGTTATTCCTTACGAGAAGAACTTCCAGAAATACGTATCAATGCCGGCAATGGCAAGAAAACTTCACATTGCTCAGGAAAAGAGACTTGCACAGATAGCAGAAGATGCAAAGACAATCACAGCTGGCGGCAAGGCCATTAACAGAGTTGAAATGAACGATCCGAAGATCGGAATCGTAACAAGCGGAATCTGCTACCAGTATGTTAAGGAAGCACTGCCAGAAGCAAGCATTTTCAAGATGGGAATAATCAGCCCGATGCCTATGGCAGACATTGCTGACTTTGCATCAAAGGTTGAGAAATTATATGTAATCGAAGAAGGTCTGCCGTTCTTTGAAGAGCAGATCAGAGCAGCAGGAATTCCTGTTCACGGCGGCAAGGACATGTTCACCATTCAGGGCGAATACAGTGCTAACATGATCAGAAAAGCCTTCGGCGTTGAACTGCCTCAGACTGCACTTGATGAGGATGCAGACATTGCAGCTGCACCGGGAAGACCTCCACTTCTTTGTGCAGGATGTCCGCATAAGGGACTGTTCTATGTTCTGAGCAAGCTTAAGACAACTGTAATGGGCGACATAGGCTGCTACACACTGGCTGCACTTCCGCCTGCAAACGCAATTGACACCTGCCTTTGCATGGGCGGTTCAATAGGCATGGAGCATGGATTCGAAAAGGCAACGGGAAGCAGCAAGAACCTGGTTGCTGTTCTTGGAGATTCAACATTCCTCCACTCGGGAATTACAGGACTTCTGAACATGGTTTACAACGAGGCGAAGGGAACTGTTATTATTCTGGATAACAGAATCACAGGAATGACAGGTCATCAGCAGAACCCGGGATCAGGTAAAAACGCCAAGGGTGAAATGGCACCGGCAGTAAACTTTGAGGAGCTGGTAACTGCACTGGGCGTTAAGAATGTAACAGTTGTGGATCCGTTCGAAGTAAAGAAGCTTGAAGAGATTATCAAAACAGAAACAGAACGTGACGAGTTGTCCGTAATCATTACGAGAAGACCGTGCGTCATGATAACAAAACAGATAGGCACACCTAATTTAATTACTGACAGATGCAAGAACTGCCGTCAGTGCATGAAGGTGGGTTGCCCTGCAATAGAGATGAAGGATGGCAAGCCGTTTATCGTGCAGACAAGCTGCGTAGGCTGCGGACTCTGTACAAGAGTTTGTCCGTTCGATGCCATTGAGGCAGTAAAGGAGGGCAGATAAATGAAGAAGAACATTTTAATCGTCGGAGTTGGCGGACAGGGCACACTTCTGGCAAGCGTGCTTCTTGGAAATCTGGCCCTCGAAAAGGGATATGACGTAAAGCTTTCAGAGGTTCACGGTATGAGCCAGAGAGGCGGAGACGTTGTAACACATGTAAAAATCAGCGAAGACAAGGTTAACTCACCTCTTATCGAAAAGGGCGAAGCTGACATTATCATCGCTTTCGAAAAGCTTGAAGCATACAGATGGCTGCCTTATCTTGGAGAAGGCGGAGTAATGTATGTTAATGAACAGCAGATTATGCCGATGCCTGTTACTCTCGGACAGGTGGAATATCCTGCAGAAGCAGATGCAGTTATTGCAGAGGCAGCCGGCAAGCTGATAAGCTTTGATGCTCTTGCCATCGCAGAAGAGGCAGGCTCCAGCAAGGCTGTAAATGTTGTACTCCTGGGAGCAGCATCAAAGGATCTGCCGTTTACTGAAGATGAATGGATGAAGGTTATAGAAGCAAACGTTAAACCAAAGTTCGTTGAACTGAACAAGGCTGCTTTTGCACAGGGTGCAAAGGCATAGGCAACAGGGTAAAGAGAAATGAGCAAAAAGAGAAAACCACTTGGACCTGCAAGATGGGCAATTCTGATAGCATGCGCTATAGTGTTCTGCGGATGTCTGGCCTATCTGGGAATGTGGGTCAAGGACAATGTGGAAGAGCAGAATGATTTCAAGGAAGTCAGTCAGGTGCATGAGAAGAAGGATGGTCTGGCAGAGGTCTATGCCATGAACCAGGATGCAGTCGGCTGGATTACAATTGATGATACAAACATTGACTATCCTGTAATGCAGACCATCGATGATCCTGAGTACTATCTGCACAGAGATTTCAAGAAGGGTTATTCCGAGTCGGGAACGCCTTTCTTGGATGCTGCAAGCAGAACAGGCGACGAGCCAACATGGAACTGGCTAATATATGCCCACAACATGAAGTTCGGATCCATGTTCCATGACCTTCTGGAGTATGACAGCAAGGATTTCTGGGAAAAGCACAGTACCGTTAAGCTTCAGATTATTACCGGCGTTAAGAACGGAAAACCCGTTATTGAAGAGGGTGAATATGAAATATTCGCTGCCGCACGTTCAAAGATTCGCGACAAGTATTCCAAGAAATTCAAATACTACGATTATGCGGGCTTTACGGATGAGAAGAGCTTCAATGCCTTCATCAAGGGCGTAAAGAAGGAGGCTCTCTACGACACGGGCATTACGCCTGA
Organism: Bacillota bacterium; assembly: GCA_030535275.1. Lineage (GTDB taxonomy): Bacteria > Bacillota > Clostridia > Peptostreptococcales > Anaerovoracaceae > Lentihominibacter. The sequence continues at coordinate 28,079 of JAUNIQ010000002.1, forward strand.
ATACGGAGAGCAGCTGATTACACTTTCAACATGTGCATACCACGATGACAATGGAAGATTCTACGTTGTCGCAGTCAGAAAAAAATAATGCAAAAGCAATAAAAAAGTTCCGGAGAATTTTTTCCGGAACTCTTTTTTATTGATTATTTCATTACCGCTCCATGTGCTGCGGAGTCAACATATCGCTGATATCTTACCAGCCATCCGCTCGTAACGGTTGGGGAAGGGGCCACATATTCGGCGCGTCTCTTTTCAAATTCTTCATCGCTTACCTGAGCGCTGATTGATGCGTTCGGAATATCGATGTCGATAATGTCGCCTTCCTTAAGAAGCCCGATGTTTCCGCCCATTGCAGCTTCCGGACATACATGACCTATTGATGCACCTCTTGATGCACCGCTGAAGCGTCCGTCTGTAATGAGGGCTACTGTCTTGTCCAGCTTCATACCTGCAAGTGCACTTGTAGGGTTGAGCATTTCTCTCATGCCCGGACCGCCCTTAGGACCTTCGTATCGTATAACTACGATATCGCCATCCTTAATGTTTCCGGCATAGATAGCTTCAATGGCCTCATCTTCCGAGTTGAATACTCTGGCTGGGCCTGAGTGCTTCAGCATGCTCGGATCAACTGCGGATCTCTTTACAACACAGCCGTCCTGTGCGATGTTACCCCACATGATTGCTATGCCGCCCGTTTCACTGTATGGATTGTCTATAGGGCGAATGCAGTTTTCATCCTTTATATGTGCACCCTCAATGTTCTCGGCAACGGTTTTGCCTGTTGCTGTTATAAGCGAGGTGTCAACTGCACCGATCTTCGAAAGCTCATTGAGAACTGCAGGAAGTCCGCCTGCATTGTTCAGGTCATGCATGTGAGTAGGGCCTGCAGGAGCCAGGTGACAGAGATTAGGGACCTTGCCGCTGTATTCATTGAACAGCTTCAGGTCAAAATCCACACCGGCCTCATTGGCTATAGCCAGCAGGTGAAGCACTGTATTTGAGGAGCAGCCCAGAGCCATGTCGCAGGCGAGGGCGTTTCTCAGGGACTTTTCATTTATGATGTCACATGCTTTGATATCCTTTTCCACAAGGTTCATGATTGCTATGCCTGCACGCTTAGCCAGCATGATTCTGCCTGAGTGAACTGCAGGAATTGTTCCGTTACCCGGAAGGGCAATTCCTACTGCCTCAGCAAGACAGTTAATGCTGTTGGCAGTGTACATGCCTGAGCATGATCCGCAGCCGGGACAGATATTCTCCTCATATTCCTGAAGAGCATCATCATCAATCATGTTTGCCTTATAGGCACCAACGGCTTCAAAGATTTTCGAAAGGGAAGTCTCTTCACCGTTCACAAGACCGGACATCATAGGTCCGCCTGAGCAGACAACTGCAGGAATGTTCATTCTGCATGCTGCCATGATCATTCCGGGAACGATTTTGTCACAGTTCGGAATGAGGACCAGTCCGTCAAAGCCGTGAGCCATTGTCATGGTTTCAACGCTGTCGGCAATCAGTTCTCTGCTTGCCAGGGAATACTTCATTCCGATATGTCCCATGGCGATGCCGTCGCAGACACCGATTGAAGGAACCTCAATAGGAGTTCCGCCTGCCATACGAACACCTGCCTTGACAGCCTCTGCAACCTTATCCAGATGAATGTGGCCCGGAACGATTTCACTCTTGGCACTGACTACACCGATAAGAGGTCTCTCAAGCTCTTCCTTAGTGTAACCCATGGCGTAGAACAGACTCCTGTTAGGAGCACGTTCGGAACCTTTTTTTACTACATCACTTCTCATTGTGAACTCCTTTATTTCTGCAGCCAGCTCATCATCTTTCTCAGTTCAGCACCAACGCTGCAGAGCAGATGTGAAGCTTCCTTCTTTCTTGTTGCCAGGAACTTGGCCTTGCCGCCTGCATTAAATTCAGTGATGAATTCAGATGCAAATGTTCCGTCCTGAATTTCTTCCAGAACCTTCTTCATTTCCTTACGTGTATCTTCAGTGATCAGACGCTTGCCCGTTCTGTAGTCACCGTATTCAGCAGTGTTTGATACGGAGTATCTCATCTTGTCGAAGCCGCCTTCATTGATAAGGTCAACGATCAGCTTCATTTCGTGGATGCATTCGAAGTATGCCATTTCAGGAGCATAGCCTGCTTCAACCAGAGTATCGAATCCGGCCTTCATCAGTTCTGTTACGCCGCCGCAGAGAACGCACTGTTCGCCGAAGAGGTCAGTTTCAGTTTCTTCTTTGTATGTTGTTTCCAGAATTCCTGCACGTCCTGCGCCGATTCCGGAAGCGTATGCCAGAGCGTATTCCTTGGCTTTGCCTGATGCATCCTGATGTACAGCAATCAGGGAAGGAACGCCTTTGCCTTCCAGGTACTGGCTTCTTACAGTGTGTCCGGGTCCCTTAGGAGCAATCATGATAACGTCCAGATAGTCAGCAGGGATTACCTGATTGAAGTGGATGTTAAATCCGTGTGCAAAGGCAAGAACATCGCCTTCTTTCATGTGAGGTGCAACCTGTTCGTTGTAAATCTTTGCTGCCAGTTCATCAGGTACGAGCATCATTACAACATCGCCGGCTTCTGCAGCGTCTTCAATGTCCATAACCTTAAGGCCTGCATTTATTGCCTTTGCTTCATGGCCTGAGCCCGGTCTGAGACCTACAACAACGTTGCATCCGCTCTCGTTAAGATTCATGGCGTGGGCATGACCCTGTGAACCGAAACCTATAACTGCGATGGTTTTGCCATCGAGTACTCCTAAATTACAATCCTGGTCGTAATACTTCTTAATCATCTGATTTCTCCTTTCAGTCTTCATCTTCTGCGCTGTCGGATATTCCGGCGTCGCCTCTGTTAATTCCCGTTACGCCTGTACGGCATACGTCTATAAGCTCGTAGCAGCTCAGCATGTTCATGAATCCATCGATCTTGGCTGAACTGCCTGTTACTTCAATTATCATGCTCTGTTTCGAGAGGTCTACAATCTTGCCTCTGAAGATTTCTACAATCTCGCGGATTTCAGAGCGCTCCTTCTTTGTCGCTTTGACCTTAAGCAAAAGCAGCTCTCTGTAAATGCTCTTCTTACCCATGATGTCTATGGTTTTAACAAATTCCTGTTTCGCCGTCTGGGTAAGAATCTGGTCAAATTTTCTGTCGTCTCCTGTTGTCGCTATTGTGATTCTGGTAAGCTTCGGGTCGTTGGTAGGGGAGGCGGTAAATGAGTCGATGTTGAATCCGCGCCTTCCGAACAGGCTTCCCAGTCTCGCAGTTACGCCCGGTTCGTTAACTACCAGGATACTCAGAATTTCACTTCGTTCTGTTTTGTCCATCACTGCCTCCTTTAACCTATTATCATATCTTCAATGGTTCCGCCGCCCGGAATCATCGGGTAAACGTATTCGTTCTTGGCAATTGCACATTCAATCCATACAGGGCCCTTCTGTTTGAGGGCATCTCTGAAGGCCGCTTCAAATTCATCCGGAGTTTTTGCGGAATAGCCTTTGGCTCCGAAGCCTTCTGCAAGCTTGACGAAGTCCGTCTTCCTGTGAGGGTCGGTGGATGAATATCTGTTGCCGTAGAATATTCCCTGCCACTGATATACCATTCCGAGAACCTGGTTATTGAACAGCACTGTGATGATAGGCAGTTCTTCGCTGACTGCAGTGCATGCCTCGTTCAGATTCATGTGGAATGAGCCATCGCCTGTAAGGTGGATAACTCTGCACTCAGGCTTGGCTATCTGTGCACCGATGGCTGCACCGTAGCCATAGCCCATGGTTCCCAGACCGCCACTGGTGATGAACTGTTTGGTGTGTTCATGCTTCAGATACTGGGCTGACCACATCTGATGCTGACCAACGTCCGTAACGTAAATGGTATCTTTATCTGTCAGGTCACAAATGGTATGCAGGATTTCGCTTGGATGAAGTTCGGCATCGTCACTCTTGACATCGCCCGTTGTAGTCTTCCAGCCTGTAGCCAGATCCAGCCATTCAGGATGATTCTTTTTCTTGACGAGAGGGAGGAGCTTTGACAGGAAATCTCTGACGTCAGCCTGTATTCCCAGATCCACAATGACATTCTTGTTGATCTCGCTGGCATCAATATCAACCTGAACCTTGAGGGCACGCTTTCCGAACTTCTCAGGGTTCAGGGCCACTCTGTCGCTGAATCTTGTTCCAAAGGCAAGAATCAGGTCGGCCCTGTCAAAGGCTCTGTTGGCGGCTATGCTTCCATGCATGCCTGCCATTCCCAGGTTCTTCGGGTTGTCATAGCCGATAACGCCCGCACTCATCAGTGTATGTGCCGCCGGAATATCTGCCTTATCCATAAGGGCCAGAAGCTCTTCACCTGCATCACATGCCGCAACACCGCCGCCACAGTAGATGACAGGTTTTTCGGCCTTGTTTATCATGGCAGCAACGCTGTGGAGATCCTCGTCGGAAAACTCCGGAACCGGATTTACCGGCATTGGCTTTCTCGGCTTGCGGTTGATCTCTGCCGCCGTAACATCCTTGGTAATGTCTACGAGAACAGGTCCCTTTCGGTCACTGTTTGCAATTCTGAAGGCATTAAAAAGGGCATCTTCCAGATCTTCAATCCTGTTAACGAAATAAGTGTGCTTCGTAACCGGAATGACAATGCTGGAGATGCTGACCTCCTGAAAAGCATCCTTACCAATCATGCTGTCGGGAACATTGGCTGTAATGGCAACGAGAGGAATACTGTCCATGAATGCAGTGGCTATTCCGGTAACAAGGTTTGTTGCACCCGGGCCGCTGGTGGCAATGCATACTCCCGTTTTCCCTGTTGCTCTCGCGTATCCGTCAGCTGCGTGGGAAGCACCCTGTTCGTGAGCAGTCATAACTGATCTGATCTTGCCCTGATACTCATACAGAGCATCGTACAGGTTCAGTGCGGTACCGCCGGGATAACCGAAGACGGTATCGACTCCGTGCTCAAGGAGAACCTCCATTACGAGCTGAGAACCGTTTACTCTCATATTGTTGTCCTTTCTAGTATTGTTTGCTTTTGTACACTAATATGCAATATTACGTCTGATACTCTCAATTATAATAAGAAGAAAGCGAAATGCAAGCTTTTTGTCAAAAAAATGGGGAAAATCACAAATGTTTCAAAAAGCTGTTGTTGAATACACACAAAAAAGGTTACAAAAAAGCGAAATAATTAAAAAACGTTTTAAGTTATTGACAAAAGGCGCTGCGGTAGTGTACATTAGTGTAGTAAATTGATAAATCGCGATGCGATGAACGGAATAAATTCGGAACAGAGCATTTACAGAGAGCAGTCGGCAGGTGCGAGGCTGCATGCAAATTCTGAATGTCTCACCCGGGAGCATCAAACTTATGAGTGGATGTGTAGTCCCAGTCAGGGCGGCGCAAGTCGAAACGCACATCAAGTAAGAGTGGTACCGCGCAGGCTAAGCCTTCGTCTCTTAGTAGATGGAGGCTTTTTATGTAATAAAGCCGGGAACCACAGAAAGAGGAGAAAAAGAGATAACATGACAGAAAAAAGATTCGCAACAATGGACGGAAATGAAGCAGCGGCTTACATGGCTTACCCCTTCACGGAGATAGCGGCAATCTATCCGATTACGCCGTCATCACCGATGGCCACACTTACAGACAAGTGGTCTGCAGAAGGACGACTTAACATGTTCGGTCAGACAGTAACCCTGACGGAAATGCAGTCGGAGGCCGGAGCAATAGGTGCAGTACACGGAGCAATTCAGACCGGAGCTCTGACAACCAGCTATACATCTTCACAGGGCCTGATGCTGATGATTCCGGTTCTGTACAGAATAGCAGGTGAAAGACAGCCGGCAGTGCTTCATGTTGCGGCAAGAACAGTTGGAACACACGCCATGAGCATCTTCGGAGATCACTCCGATGTAATGGCATGCAGAGAGACCGGATGGGCTCAGTACTGCACGGGAAGCGTGCAGGAGGTTGCAGACCTGACGGCAGTGGCACATCTGGCAGCAATGGAAACCAACATTCCGTTCATGCACTTCTTTGACGGCTTCAGAACATCTCATGAAATAAACAAGATTGAACTGCCTGATGAAGAAGCAGTAATAGAAATGATGGATAAGAAAGCAGTCAAGGCTCATAAGGACAGAGCCCTGAATCCTGAGCATCCAACTCTGAGAAATACGGTTCAGAACCCGGACATCTACTTCCAGGTTCGTGAGGCAAACAATAAGGATTACGATGATCTGCCGGAGGTTGTGGAGAAATACTTCCATAAGATAAGCGAGCTTACGGGCAGAGAATACGAACTCTTTAATTACTACGTTGCACCTGATGCAACTGACATCATTATCGCAATGGGTTCGGTTACCGGTGCAATACAGCAGACCGTCGATACACTCATGGCTGAAGGCAAGAAGGTTGGCTTCGTACAAGTTCACCTTTACAGACCTTTCAGCGCAAAGCATCTTTTCGCAGCACTGCCTGATACTGCAGAGAGAATAGCAGTTCTTGACAGATGCAAGGACATGGGAGCACTGGGAGAGCCGCTGTACGAAGATGTCTGCACTGCAGTTCTTCGTGAGGGCCTGAACCTGAAGGTTATCGGCGGACGATACGGCCTCTCCTCAAAGGACACATATCCTGCTCAGATTGTGGCAGTATATGAAAATCTGGAAAGCGACAATCCTATTGACGGATTTACTATTGGTATCGTTGACGACCTTACAAACAAATCACTGCCGGTTAAGCCTTTCAGCATCGCAGGTGATGATTTTGTCAGCTGCAAGTTCTGGGGACTTGGCGGAGACGGAACAGTCGGTGCCAACAAGAGCACTGTAGATATTATCAACAGCACAACAGACATGTATGGTCAGGCATACTTCGAATACGACGCAAAGAAGTCTCTGGGAACAACCAAATCCCATCTGCGTTTTTCAAAGACGCCAATACGAAGCTCATACTTCGTTAAGGAGGCGGACTTCGTAGCATGCCACAACCACCATTTCATGAAGAACTATAACATAGTGGAAGAAATCAAGCCGGGCGGAGCACTGCTTCTCGATTGCCCATGGACAGTGGATCGGCTTGAAACAGAGCTCACTCCGAAAGTGAAGAGACTGCTGGCTCAGAAGAATATCAACTTCTATATTATCGACGCAACAAAGATTGCCAGAGAAATCGGTCTGGGTGGCCATAAGAATTCGATTCTCCAGGCGGCGTTCTTCACAATCCATGAGGTTATCCCGAAGGCTCAGGCAGTTACCGAAATGGAAAATGCGGTCAGAAAAAAATACCTGACAAAGGGCAATGCGGTAGTCAAGATGAACATTCGTGGCATCGAGGCCGGAGTAGAAGGCTTTGAGAAGGTTGACATTCCGGCATCATGGGCGAACTGCGAAGATAATGCAAAGGCAGACAGACCTGCGGACGAACCATGGTATGTGGAAAAATTCCTTGAACCTATCAATAACCAGGTGGGAGATGACCTTCCTGTAAGTGCACTTGAGCCATACAAGGATGGTCACATAGACATGGGCCTTACTGCACACGAAAAGCGCGGACTGGCTGTATTCCACCCAGAATGGGATCCGGAAAAGTGCAACCAGTGCAACAGATGCGCATTCGTTTGTCCGCACGCTGTTATCAGACCGTTCATACTTAATGAGATAGAGAAGGAGAATGCACCGGAAGGCTTCAAGTCAGCTCCTATCAGAAGCTACAAGCCGAAGTACGGTGAGAAGCTGCACTACAGCCTGCAGATTTCAACATATGACTGCACGGGATGCGGATCCTGCGTTCCTATGTGTCCTGCCAAGGAGCCGGCAATCCAGATGGTACCGGCAAATCCTCAACCTCAGGACAAGGTGAACTGGGATTATGCTCTGAACCTTTCAGGCAAGGGAGATGTATTCCCGCCATTCTCAATCAGAGGAAGTCAGTTCAGACAGCCGCTGGTTGAATTCTCAGCCGCATGTGCAGGCTGTGGAGAGACACCTTATGCCAAGCTGCTGACACAGCTCTTCGGAGACAGAATCTACTGGGCAAACGGAACGGGATGCTCACAGGCATGGGGATCAGGAGAACCGGGAATTCCATACTGCCTCAACAAGAGAGGACACGGAGTGGCCTGGACAAATTCACTCTTTGAGAACAATGCGGAGCTGGCACTGGGAATGTACCTGTCGGTTAAGCAGCAGAGAGAAAGACAGAAGGAACTGGTTCTGAAATACATACAGATTGCAGGAAGCAATTCCGCAGCCATTGACTGGATGGACACATATGACGACCTGGATAAGAACAGAGATGCAACAGACCTGCTCATAGCAGAGATGGAGGAGGTAGTTGCAGGCGATGTTAAGCAGGAAAACGCCATGGGCCAGAAATTCGTCAAGCTGACAGAAGAGATTCTTGAGAGAAAGGACATGCTTGCCAAGAAGAGCTTCTGGATGTACGGCGGAGACGGATGGGCATATGACATCGGCTTTGGCGGACTGGATCACGTTATCGCAACAGGCGAAGACATAAATGTATTTATCATAGACAACGAGGTATATTCCAACACGGGCGGACAGTCATCCAAGGCTACGCCGCTGGGAGCTGTTGCAGAATTCCAGGCATCCGGCAAGAAGAGCCGAAAGAAGGATATAGGGCAGATCCTCAAGACATACGGAAACGTATACGTTGCATCGGTATCAATGGGTTATGACTTCAACCAGCTGCTCAAGGCAATAAGAGAAGCTGAAGAGCACAAGGGACCATCGGTAATCGTTGCATACACACCATGTACAGTTCACGGAATAAAGGCAGGAATGCACACTGCACAGGAAGAAATGAAGCGTGCGGTTGAGTCGGGCTACTGGCCTCTCTACAGGTATAATCCTGATATTGAGGAAGGACCGAAGATGGTTGTAGACTGCAAGGAACTGTCCATGGCTTACGAAGACTTCCTGGACGGCGAAAACAGATACGCCGCCCTGAAGATAACCTTCCCTGACAACGCCGAGAAGCTGTTTAAGGAAGCGGCGGACGACGCAATGGCAAGGTATAAGACATTCAAGAAGCAGGAAGAGGAAAACTAAGAGGGAGAAAAGAAACTAATCGGAAGGAGAAGCGACATGGCTAAGATCACAGGTAATGAGTTTCTGATTAAGGCCCTCCGCGAGGAGGGAGTTGAAAAGATTTTCGCATACCCGGGTGCCTGCGTCGTCGACATATTCGACGAGCTGTATCGGACAGGAAGTCCTGAACTTATTCTGCCAAGACATGAGCAGGGTCTGATTCATGCAGCTGAAGGCTACGCACGGTCAACGGGTAAACCCGGCGTCTGCCTGGTAACAAGCGGACCCGGCGCAACCAACCTGATTACCGGAATTGCCGATGCCAATCTGGACAGCGTACCGCTGGTATGTCTGACAGGGCAGGTATCAACGGGCTTAATCGGTAACGATACTTTCCAGGAGGTCGACATAGTCGGCATAACCAGAAACATCTGCAAATACACAACCATGGTCCGCTCTCGTGACGATCTGAACAGACTCGTCAAAGAAGCCTTCTACATAGCAACAACGGGACGTCCTGGACCGGTTCTGTTAGACCTTCCAAAGGATGTAATGGCACAGCTGGGAAGTGACGTGTACCCGGAAAAGGTAAACATCCGCGGATACAAGCCGCCTTCAAAGGTTCATGAAGGACAGATAGGGCGCGCAATATCCATGATGTATAAAGCAAAAAAACCGCTGTTTCTCCTCGGGGGTGGAGTAAAAATAGCGGGGGCTCAGGCAGATATGAAGTCGCTTGTTGAGCAGGTTGGGATTCCTGCGGTAACGACTATCATGGGCAGGGGCAGCATCCCGACGGACCACAAGTTATACTTTGGCAATGTGGGGATGCACGGAAGCTACGCCGCAAACAATGCGGTTAACGGATGCGATCTGCTCATATCAATCGGCACCAGATTCAACGACCGCATTACGGGAAAGCTCGGCACCTTCGCACCGAACGCGAAGATAATCCACATCGACATCGACACGGCATCGATTTCAAAGAACGTTACGGTTGACGTTCCGGTGGTAGGAGATGCAAAGGCAGCAATCCGCAAGCTTCTTGAAGAAGCAGAAGAGAGAGGCAAAATCAAGTGCGATTCGTGGATAAAAAGTCTGAATGAATTCAGAAAGGAAAAGCCTCTCATTCAGGAAAAAAAGGGTAAGCTGGTTCCGAAGCAGATAATCGATGCCATTAACAGTGAATTCAAGGAGCCTATTATAACCACAGACGTTGGACAGAACCAGATGTGGACAACACAGTTCTTCGAAATCAAAGGCAAGGGTCAGCTGATTACAAGCGGCGGACTTGGCACAATGGGATATGGACTTCCGGCCGCAATAGGAGCAGCAATCGGCAACCCGGGAAGGGAAGTAATTGCTGTATGCGGAGACGGCGGGTTCCAGATGAACTCTCAGGAAATGGCCACAGCTGCAATAAACAGGCTGCCGATTATAGTATGCATACTGAACAACGGCTACCTGGGAATGGTTCGCCAGTGGCAGGAACTCTTCTACGAGGAAGAATTTGCAGGCACATGCCTGAGACGCGATGCCAGCTGTGACAAACGTGGCTCAGGCTGCAAGGGATGCAATGGCCGCAGCGATAACTGCCCTGAATATGTTCCCGATTTCATTAAACTGGCAGAGGCTTACGGCGCACAGGGGATACGCGTAGAAAAGGCCAGCCAGATCGGTCCTGCTTTTGCAAAAGCAAAGGCAAAGAAAGATGGTCCGACGATCATCGAGTTCATTATCGAGGACAAGGAACTGGTTTATCCGATGATAAGACCGGGAGGAGCCATAACGGATCTGATTACCGGTCCTGAGGATAACGAGAAGAGGGGAGGTGGCATCAGTGAATTATGATAAGAGCTTCAGAAGAAGATGGCTTTCACTCTTCGTTGAAAACCAGGCCGGTGTTCTGGCAAGAATATCGGGCCTGCTCTCCGGAAAGTCATATAACATTCACTCACTGACTGTAGGTGAGACACAGGACCCTACGGTTTCAAGAATGACCATCTGCCTGGATGCCGACGATAAGACCTATGAACAGATCAAGAAGCAGTTCAACAGGAGCATCGAGGTTATCAAGGTCATAGACATTACGGATGCCAGCATAAGATCCAAGGAGGTAATGTTCATCAAGATTAAGGACATTACCGAGAAGGACAGGGCAGAAGTCTTCCAGATGGCTGCCGCCTTCAAGTTCCAGATTAAAGACATGGACAAGAAGAGCGTGCTCATTGAAGCGGTCCGCACAGAAACAAGAAACGATTCAATACTTAAAGTAATAAATGAGAGATTCAAGAATATCGAGGTCGTAAGAGGCGGTCCGGTAGCAATCGAATCCATAAGCATGCAGGATAGATAAAGGAGGATATCATGGCTTACAATTTTCCAGTAACAAGAACTTTAAACCCAAAAGAAAAACCTGATCCAAGCAACCTGCCTTTTGGCCAGTACTTTACGGATCACATGTTTATTATGGAGTACGATGAAGGCCAGGGATGGCATGACGGCAGAGTAGTACCATATGCTCCTCTGCAGATGGATCCTGCATCAGCTGTACTGCATTACGGTCAGGAAATGTTTGAGGGACTCAAGGCATATAAGAATGTCAAGACAGGAGCGGTTCAGCTGTTCAGACCTGACATGAATGCCAAGAGAACAAACAGAACAAATGACAGACTGTGCATTCCTCCTATGGATGAGGAAATGTATGTTGAAGCGGTAAAGGCTGTTGTAAGAGCAGATGCTGACTGGATTCCGGAGGTAAAGGACACTTCTCTCTATATCAGACCGTTCATCATCGCAACAGAACCGACACTGGGAATTCACCCATCGGTTTCCTACCTGTTCATCATCATCCTGTCACCATCAGGCCCTTACTATCCTAACGGCCTGCAGCCAACGAAGCTCTATGTTGAAGATACATACATCAGAGCTGCCATGGGCGGAACAGGTGAGGCCAAGTGCGGCGGAAACTATGCATGCGGGCTGAAGGCCCAGGTAATTGCTGCAGAAAAGGGCTATGAACAGATTCTGTGGCTGGACGGCAAAGAACAGAAATACGTAGAAGAAGTTGGAACATCCAATGCCTTCTTCGTAATAGGTGATGAAGTTGTAACTGCACCGCTGAGAGGAACAATCCTGCCGGGTATCACTCGTGATTCATGCATTCACGCTCTGAAGGCAAAGGGATATAAGGTAAGCGAAAGACTGCTTTCAATCGATGAGATCTGTGAAGCCTATGACAAGGGTGAGCTCAAGGAAATGTTTGCCTCAGGAACTGCAGCAATCATTTCACCTGTTGGCGAACTGCGCTACAAGGATAAGGTAATGAGCGTAAACAACGGAGAAATCGGCCCGATTGCTCAGCTGCTCTATGATACAATCTACGGAACTCAGATAGGTCAGATTGAAGATGAATTCGGCTGGGTAGTACCTGTATAAAAGCCTGAATGATAGTTATAATATTACACAAAGAAAAAGAGCGGCTCATGTGAGCCGCTCTTTTAGTATTGCTTTTTGAAAAGAGAATTGTGTTTAAGTGTAATTATCATTATTTCTATTTCAAAGAACAAATTTATTATAAGGATAGCGATTATGTTAATCAATTACCCAAAAGGTAGTCTTTTTGATAGTTTTTTCGTGCCATATAGAGCAAAAATACTCCTTTTATACTACTTTTTGATGGACAATCTTGCGGTTTGCGTTTATAATACTGTTATGGATAATAACAAAATAGGTGTACTGAACAACATAATATTTCAGATTTACAACATTGATGACTTTGAAGCCATGAAGCGCGAAGTCCTAAACTCCTTGCGATACCTCATTCCGTACAAGTGTGCCAGTTTTCTCATGGCCAGCGGGGGAGGCTCTCAGATTGACGGGAGTTATGTAAACTCAATGCTGGCAGATCCTGTATGCAATCCGGAGAAATACACGGAGATGGAGAATAAATACCTTCTTTTTGAGGATAGAGATTTTTCAAGCTGGATTCTGCATCAGAATGAATCACTGGCTTTCAGAATAACCGATATGATCAGTGACGAGGAAAGAAAGAAGACGGAGGTGTACAAGAATTGCTTTGAACCTTACGGACTTCACTATTCACTTGACCTGACAATAGCTTCAAGAGGCCAGCTGCTGGGAGATCTGACTCTTTACAGAGGTAAAGATGAAAGTGATTTTTCCGATGATGAAGTGTGGTGTGCCAGACTTCTCTGCAGGCATCTCAATTCCAGGTTCTATGTTAACAAGTACGGTCACCTAACTGTGCAGAAGGTGGGCATAGGACAGATAGGAAACCTGATTGAACAGTTCGGACTTACGAAGCGAGAAGCGGAAATTCTCTACATGGTAATGCAGGGAAGAAAGAATGATGAAATCTGTGAAGAGCTGTTCGTTTCGCAAAACACTCTTAAGAAGCATCTGCACAACCTGTATCATAAGACAGGAGTTACAAGCAGAGTTCAGCTTCTGACACTTGAAAAGGACAGATAGATTATAGTCGTGATATAGTAGTACAGACATGAGCAAAAATAATTCAGATGTAAAAACTAAACTCAAGGGCGAGGTCATGCTTGCCATGGCGGCAATAATATGGGGAACAGCCTTTATCTTTCAGAAGATGGGAATGGACCACATAGGGCCGATGACCTTCACCCTGTTCAGATTCGGAATGGGCGCACTTGCCATGATTCCGGTAATGATGATTTCTGACAAGGCCAGGACAAGGAAAGATGAAACTATCATGCCATGCAGCAACAGAACCCTCATACTGGGTGGCGTTCTTGTAGGCGCTGCAAACTTCGCAGCCTCTGCACTGCAGCAGATAGGTATCGTTTACACTACAGCCGGCAAGGCGGGATTCCTTACGGCAATGGATATGGTAATGGTTCCTTTCTTGCTTGTGCTGCTCAGAAGAAAGGTTCACGGACTCACATGGCTGGGAGTAGCAATTGCTGCCATAGGAATGTACCTTCTTACTATGAATGGAGGGTTCAGCATGGCAGTCGGTGATCTTTTCTGTCTGGGAGGAGCATTGGGCTTTGCCATCCAGATTCTGATAATAGATTACTTCGTTGAAAAAGTGGATCCGATAAAGATGGCCTTTTATGAATTCGCTGTAACGGCCATTCTTTCACTGATTTTCACTCTGATATTTGAAGATGTGGTAATGGCTGATGTGCTTGCCTGTGCGGGGCCGCTGCTTTACACGGCAATCCTGGAGGTATGCATTGCATTCAGTCTTCAGATGGTGGGCCAGCAGTATGCTCCACCGGCCATAGCAACCATTATAATGTCATTCGAATCTGTGTTTGCAGCATTATCGGGAGCACTGTTTTTGCATGAAGTCATGACGGGACGAGAGCTAACAGGCTGCATCATTATGTTTGCCGCATTCATGATTGCGCAGATTCCGGAAATGAGGGAAGGAAACTGATGAAAACACTGGTGCTTACGGCAAGCCCGAGAAGAAAGGGAAATACAAACAGCTTGACGGACTTCTTCTGTACAGAACTGACAGATTATGATAGAGTTAACCTCTACGATTTGCAGATAGAGCCGTGTCTGGCATGCAGGAAGTGTCAGGCAGACTGGGAAAAGCCTGCATGTGCCAGAAGTGATGACCTGCAGGGAAGAAGCTGTGCGCAGATGGAGGGACTCTTTGACAGAATTCTGAGTGCGGAGCTGATAGTCCTGGCTACACCTGTTTATTCCTGGTACTGTACAGCTCCCATGAAGGCACTGCTGGACAGGTGCGTCTATGCCCTGAATAAATACTACGGAGTTCCGGAGAAGGATGGCAGCGGCGAAAACAGACGGGGACCGTCCCTGTGGGCAGGAAAGAGAATGGCTCTGATTGCCACATGCGGCTATAAGCCCGAGAAGGGGGCAGACCTGCTTGTGGAAGGATTAAAAAGATACTGTAAACATTCGCAGCTTGAATATGCAGGAGCTCTCATTGAAAGGCATATGGGCTACGAAAGCGAGTTTATGGATAAGGATAAAGAAGAGCGTGCTAAGGAATTTGCACGCAGCCTGATGGAGGCAGAGGATGACTGATCACAACCTTACCGATAAGGAAAGAGAGAAAAAGGAAAAGGCGAAGAAAGCGGCAGCTGTGGCAATAGCCGCTGCCATTGCAGCCGGCGGTGCTGTGGCAGGTGATGCACCTGTTGATTACAATGACATCCAGCAGCCGGTGGCAATTGTCAGGACAATAGATGACGCTCAGGCGGCCGTTGCAGCCGATGATGACAGCAAGAAAGTTCAGCAGAAAGAAGGTAAAATTACCCTCAGCAAGATTCTGCTGGCGCCGTTTTATGCGGCCGGAGCTGTACTGATGAAGCTGTTTGACCTGTTTGCCGCGGGGGTGCTGTCGCCTATTGCGATGGTGGTCCTGAAATGGGCCCTCTTTGCAGCAATAGTAATAGGAATTCTTGCAGCATGTCTCAAGATTGCATTTCCTGATGTACCTCTTAGAAAGATGCTGACAAAGAAGGGAATACTGTTTATTCTCACAAGTACAGCAGTAGTAAGTGCTGCATGCGAAATCATTCCTGTTTTTGCACCACAGACCGCTGCATGGATATTCCTGCTTCAGGTTGCGGGAGGAATTGCGATCATGCTGCCTGTTTTCATTGCAGTGTTCAGGGTGGTCGGAAAGTTTAGAAAGGCAAGAGCATGACAGAGAAAAGTGTTCAGCAGGATGCGAACCTTAAAATAGAAAAGAGAATAATGAATGTCAGCTTCGCAGGCAGTGTCCTGTTTCTGCTGGCTGAGGTGTTCTTCGCAATATGGACAGGCTCCAAAGCCGTTCTGATGGACTGCGTCTATGACCTGGCAGACCTGGCGATGATTGGACCGTTCATGCTGCTGGTGCCGCTTCTATATAAAAAGGAAACGGAAAAGAGGCCTTACGGCTTTTCACAGGTCGAGTCACTGTTCGTCCTGATAAAATATACAATTCTCCTGGCCATTGATACGGTACTGGTAATAAACTGCATTCTCACAATTATCCACGGCGGTAATGAAGTTGAGGCCGACGTGCTGGCCATTTTCGAGCTGGCAGTGTCAGCAGGCTGTGTGGTAATGTGGCTCGTACTCAGAGGCTTTGCCAAGAAGTATAAATCACCTTCAATCAAGGCGGAGCTGTTCATATGGAAGCTTGATGCAATCTGCACACTGGGTGTAGGTGCTGCATTCATAATCAACCTCATTCTCATAAGAACCTCACTTGCCTGGATATGCCCGTACATTGACCCGGGCATCGCAGTAATTCTGGCGGTATCCCTTGTCGGAGAGCCTGTGGAAATGATTCTTGAATCTCTCAGAAGCCTTGTTCTCTTCGCACCGGAGAAGGAAGCCTTCGATAAGATTGACAAGGTCTGCGTAGACAGAATGTCGGCATATAACTGTGAAGTGACATTTACCGATGTCATCAAGACCGGCAGAAAATACTGGATTCAGGTTTTCTTCATGCATAATGACGAGGACAAGGAGGCGCTTAGCGTAGGCCATCTGAAGAGCGTAAGCAGGGAAATTACGACAGAACTGTCGCGGGAGTTTGAAAATGTTGACATAGTTCTGATTCCTGACCTGGCAGATGGATTCAGAGAAGTTGAACCTGTACAGCCACCTGCACGACGTAAGGATAAGATCGCATACATTGAAAGTCAGGAGCAGAAGAAGGAGATAAAGAAAGAAGCAAAGGCAGCCAAAGCCGGGGAGAAAACAGATGTATGATTTAAGTAAAGAAAAGAATCCATATTCGGACTTCTTCGGAATCGAGTTAATTGAAGCAGATGAGAATTCAGCTTACGGAAAATTCAATGTAAGACCTGAATTCACAGACATGCTTTCACATACGACAGGAGGTGCCTACGCATCCCTGGCAGACGCAGTAGGCGGCGCGGCAGCCCGTGCCACGGGGGACATGTACGTTACCCAGAACTGCAGTCTGCAGTTTTACGCAAGTACCGAGCTTTCGGACGGTCAGCTGATTGCAAAGGCAACAGTACGCCATCGCGGCTCACGTACCTGCATAGTTGCTGTTCAGCTTGAACATGCAGATGGAGAAATCGTCTGTGACGGACAATTCTCTTATTCAAAAATATAAGAGATATTACAAGAAGAAAGGACAAGAAAAAAGTGACAGATTTGAACAAGAAAAGAGAACCAAACGGATTGGCCCTGCTGCCAATTATCATTTTCCTGGTGGTTTACCTGGGAAGTGGAATCTATTACGAGTACATCAATCCGCCTGAAGGAGGAATGGGTTTTTACGTAATGTCGGTAGTAGTGGCATTCATGATTGCAATGACAGTGGCATTCCTGCAGAACAGGGAATTGTCATTTGACCAGAAAATTCACGCCTGCGCGCAGGGTATCGGTGACGACAACATTACCATAATGCTGTTCATCTTCCTGCTGGCCGGAGCATTCTCCGGAATCGCAAGCGAGAGCGGCGGTGCGGCAAGTACTGCCAATATGCTTCTTAATGTAGTACCGGGCAACTTCGCAATTCCGGGACTCTTCATTATTGCATGTATCATATCAATGGCAATGGGAACATCATGCGGAACAATTTCCGTTATCGCTCCGATCGCAGTAAACGTTGCAGCAGGCGCAGGCCTGAACCTGCCGTTCTGCATCGCTACAGTTGTTGGCGGAGCAATGTTCGGTGACAATCTGTCATTTATTTCAGATACAACAATCGCAGCAACAAAGACTCAGGGAGTTGAGATGAAGGACAAGTTCAGAGCAAACTTCAGGATTGCTCTGCCGGCAGCAATTGCCACTCTGATTCTCATTACAATTATCTGCATGCAGGGTGATGCAACAAGTCTGGAGCACTTCGACTTCAGCTTCATTCAGGCAATCCCTTACTTCGCAGTACTTATTGCAGCTCTCTGCGGAATCAATGTGTTTATCGTTCTTGGCGGCGGCGTAATTCTCTGCTTCCTGGCAGGTCTCATTACAGGATCACTTACAATGAGTACAGCATTCAGCTCAATGGGAAGCGGAACTACAGGCATGTTTGAGACTATGGTAGTTGCAATCCTCGTTGCAGCACTTGGTGCTCTCATGAAGGAATTCGGCGGATTCGAATATCTGCTGAAAGCAATCCGCAAGGCATTCAAGAGCAAGAAGGGCGGAGAATTCGGAATCGGAATCCTCACATCAGTCATGGACGTTGCAACAGCAAACAATACAGTTGCAATCGTAATGGCAGGTCCGATTGCCAGAGAAGTAAGCCAGGAATACGATATTGACCCTGCCAGAACAGCTTCACTCATGGACATCTTCTCATGCGTATGGCAGGGAATAATTCCTTACGGAGCACAGCTTCTCATCGCTGCAGGACTTGCAGGCATCGGAAGCATTACAATCATTCCGTTCCTGTTCTATCCGGGATTCCTGCTTGTTGCAGTTATAGTATCAATCATCACAGGATTCGGCTCGAAGGTTAAAGCAAAATAAATATTTTTATCGGGGAGGGCTTTCTCATGAAAAGAATTCTTTATTTATTCTTAACTGTAGTAATGGCTTTTGCAATGTGTGCGGCTTTTTCCGGCTGCGGCTCAGACTCATCTGAGGAAGAATATGCAGAACCGACTAACATCTATGATGCAATCGGAGGAGAATATCAGGACAGGGTCAGCGAAAGAGCTGAGGCAATTGTATCCGCAGACCTTGAAGCTGACTGTGTTACGATTATCGTTTCCTGGTCAAGCTCGGCCACTGAATACACAGAGTGGACAATGAATGCCACAATCAATGAGGACAATCAGCTGGTTTACAATGACTGTGCGAAAAAGATAATTGTTACCGATGAAGACGGAAATCCGGTTTCCGAAGAAAATGTTTACAGTGATGGAAAAGGCTATTTCGAGTATGCCGATAACGGCGAACTGAAATGGACCGGAGCTCAGGATGAGGACTGCAGAGACTGCATATTCGTATTAACTGAATAGAAAAAATGTGACAGCATATTGAACTGAACCCCAAAAGTTGGACAGTTTGATTAAGCGACTCTAGAGGACTGAATCCTGTATTGAACAGGGCTCAGTCCTTTTAACTTGCACTTAATCCGTTTGTTAGAGTCCGTAGAACCAGTTCCTGATGGGGTCGTCAATTGCTGCAGCATTGCCGCTTTTTACGAGCCCCAGCATAACAGCAAAGCCTGCAAGGCAGGTCGCTGTCAATATGGCTCGCATTAGAGCATGTACTGGTTTTGCATTATCTGTCATTAAGTCTCATTAAAGATCAATTTCCGGAGTCCAGTATTCCTGATGGAAAATGTCCGTGAACTTGTAGAGTATCTTTATGTCGTTTGATCCAAGGTCTATGTTTCTGATAGTGATATTATCAGGGTCATCTATGGTGATTGTGTGACCAATCTGGTAATTTTTCTTGAAGTTTCCGTTGTAATCATAGTAGTCTGCAACGAAGCTGACAGTGTCGCCCTTCTGGAGGGAAGGGAGAGTCTTGGCAACGGTTTCAGTTACCTTCGCGTCATAATCGTAGCTTACGCCGGCAACGTAACCTTCAACATTGTCCTGGTCGAAGGAGAGAATCAGCTTGGCCTTCTCGCCGTTAAGCTTGATAGGAACGTATCCTGTGATTACGTAACGGTCGCCGCCCTTTTCAAGAGTTTCCGTGTGATAGTAGGCAACTGTCTGACCATTAATTGCAAGCCAGTTCTTGTCGAGATTTGGAAGCAGGTTGCCGTCATCGTCAAAGTCGTAGATGTTATCGAGACCAAGGTCAAAGTAACCGTGACCGTCATCGTAGAAGACTTCCATGTCAACGGTTTCAATTGTATCCCACTGGTCTTCTGTCAGCTTGATGCATTTGTTTCCATCGCCGTTTGTCTGCCACTTCAGATCCTCGGAGGTTATTTTTTCTCCTACTATGGTGTCGATTGCTTCATATGCAGTAAGATCACCTTCCTGCAGGAAGTTTGTATTTGATTCATTCAGTTCATCAAGGCCCAGCTTGCTGTAGTTTGTAACTTTACCTGAGAAAAGGTTTTCAATCAGCTGTCCCATGAGCTCGCTGCCCAGAGCTTCGTCATCTGATGCAGGAGCTGAATTTGAATGACCGAAGTTGAACGGATTAAATGAGTGTCCGCCGGATACAGCCTGTCCGCTTACTTCCATCTGTGCAAATTTCTTAATGCAGTCTGTGTAGTCATCGCTGATGCCGATTTCGTCGTATGTCTTTGACGCTGCGTCAACCTTGGCCAGACTTCTGAACGGGAAGTAGATTGATAATCCATAAGCGTTGGCTGTATTATTTGAAACTCTGTTGTACTTTACAGCGGATTTAACCGTTTTCGCCAGCTCACGGCTTGCGTTGTTGTCCATGAGCATTGCGAAGTGAACCAGGTCGATCTGGTCGAGTCCTGCACTTGGAGTAAACTCCTTGCAGTTGCTTCTGGCTGTTGCAACGGTCTTGTAGTCGCCATCTGAAATCATGCCTGATGCAGTTGATGCAAAAGCAGACAGATCCAGAGGGAGTGTCTGTGAGAGCTCTGCCAGGTCAGTTACCGAAAGGGTAGTTGACTGCCCCGGACAAGCCTGTGCACATTTTTCCGTAAAGTCATCGGCAATGGTTTTGCCTATCTGCAGAGTTGGTGTTGATGTATTGCGTGACAGTTCAGTAAGCCAGTTTGTGTAGTACCAGCCGATGCCCGGCTCGGATTCCTCACTGCCTATCATGTAGTCGGCATAGTCACCGAGCATGAGAGCTGTTTCTGTTGTGGCCATAAGGCAGGCATCAAATCCGATGAAGTCAAACTTGACATCGGCCTCATCCAGGGCTGCTTTCATGCCGCTGAGGGTAAGCGATGCGCCCGGATATTTCTGGTCATATCCGTAACCGTTGATCGAACCACTGCCGTGATCCCAGAAGATCAGATCCATTCTGTTAGCCGGGAAGTTCTGCTTTGTCCACTTGATGAAGCCGGACAGAGTATCGGTTCTGGTCATGGAAACATCGCCTGCATCATTTACCAGGCATTCGATGTTGCCATGCTTAATCTGCCATATCTGGTTGTGGGTATTTGAAATGGTGTTGTTGCGCCACTGCTTGCAGCCGCCTGTATAGACAATCAGGTTTACATTATCACCGATATCGGCACTGATCATTTCGTTCAGGTCCTTTGTGGCCATTGCCTGATTTGATTCAAGGTCGGTTCCGCACATGTATACCATTACGGTTACTTCATCTTCGCCGTTTCCCTTGATGGTTGTGAATTTGTCACGGGCAAGAGGGGATACTTCCGTATTCAGTTCTGCCGTGTTGGCACTTTCATACCATCCATCGTAGGTGCCGCTTCCGTAATCCAGATTCTGCTGATAATCTCCGCTTCCGCCAAAGAGATTGCTGAGCGAGAGTCCGCCACCGCCAAAGGCGAGAACCAGCACGATAATGATAATAGGCAGGCAGCCCATGCCGCCACCGCTTCTGGTGCCTCCACCACCGGAGCTGCCACTGCTGAAGTGGCCGCCACCAAAGCCGCCACCGCCGGAATATCCGCCACCGGAGCTGCCGCTTGAGTGTGAACTTCCGCCGGAGAATCCTCCGCTGAAGCCACCTGATCCGGCATGGCCTCCGAAGCCGCTTCCGCTCTTATGTGCGCCGCCGGTACCGCCGCCTGTTGTTACTGTTCTTCCACGAGGTCTGTTACCCATGATTTGCCTCCATTTATTACTGAACTGTTTTTTCTTTATTGTACAATGAAATTAAGAAAAATAACATAAAAAACGGATAGGTTTTCCTATCCGTTTTTATTGGCGCGCCATGAGGGACTTTGCGTCTTGCCTTGCGGCAATCCACCGGCCTCATGCGGAGCGCTCGGCCCTGAACAGTCCACCGGACTGTTCAGCCCTTTCGGTTTCGAGCCCCTAATGCCAGATACTACACAATAAATAAAAGGATGGACTGTGTCCATCCTTTTATTTATGGCGCGCCATGAGGGACTCGAACCCCCAACCTTCGCATTCGTAGTGCGCGACTCTATCCAATTGAGCTAATGGCGCATGCCGACTTAATCATTATACACAGAACGACTATGCATTTCAACCGATTATTCTATTCTTTATCTGTAGTTCCGGAATGCGCATGGTGATCCCGTTATGCATTTGCCGCAGACTTCACTGCCGATGGCAGCATATGATGGCGCCAGCTCATCGGGAACGGGATATCTGGCGGCATTGGCCAGGCAGACTTCATAGCATTTATCACGGGAAAAGCCTGCACCAAACTTATCTGATTCTTCCGGATGAATTGCGCCACCCGGACAGTTTGCCATGCAGACTCCACAGGAGCCGTCCAGTTTATAAAGGCAGAGCTCAGTTTCCATAGGTCTGTCGGGCGGGAGCAGTTCGGGTCCCAGATTTGTAACGATTGAATTAAATCTTCCGCAGCAGCCACATTCAGTAATGAGCATGTTATTGATACCGAAGGTACCCAGGCCGGCAGCATATGCCATGTGGCGGTGGGACCAGTTGCTTACCAGCTCAGTCTGGTCAAATTCCGAGGCGGCATGAGAAATTGCTGCAGTGAAGTCTTCGCCAAGGCTGCTGATGTATTCAAGCAGCTCAGAATTCAGATCTGCAAACATATAGTTTAGCTCTTCATATGCACGAGCCCATTCGGGCGATGCCGGGCCGGCAGCGGAGTTGCTCAATGCGAGCTCTTCCGTAAATGGCACGTAATAAGCGATGACTGCCTTTGCATCAGGAAGTATGTCCTGTGGGAGAACATGGGAAGATCCGATTACTTCA
Organism: Bacillota bacterium; assembly: GCA_030535275.1. Classification (GTDB taxonomy): domain Bacteria; phylum Bacillota; class Clostridia; order Peptostreptococcales; family Anaerovoracaceae; genus Lentihominibacter. The sequence continues at coordinate 50,939 of JAUNIQ010000002.1, forward strand.
CGCAGCCCCTGAATTTCAGGCTCAAAAGCATCAGCGATACCGACAAGGGGTTCGCCGAAGCTTGTTTGGATGTATTCTCTTTTCTGATATTCTCTGACAAAGTCTTTAATTCTGTCAGAAATGAGTTCTTTGCAGTTCATGTTTCACCTCACAGGTATTTTATCATCTGCCGCAGATGACAGGCAAGCAAAGACAGATTTGTGGTACAATAAATAAGGTATGGAGAAAATAAACAATGACAAGTTAACATTCAGAGCGAAGCTGGGTTATTCCTCGGCATCCATTGGTGACGCGGTTGCCTATATGCTGGTGACGACATTCATCATGTTCTTCCTGACCACTGTGGCGGGGCTTCAGCCTGCTGTTGCGGGAACTCTGACGGCGATCGGAACCGTATGGGATGCTGTTTTCAATCCGATAATTGGATATCTTTCGGATCATGCCAGGACCAGGTGGGGCAGAAGAAGACCTTTCATGATAGGGGCCTGCCTGCCGCTCATAGCAACCATGGTTCTGCTCTTCAGTTCCTTTAATGTATCCTATGGTGTCAAGGTGCTTTACTACGGAATCATGATAGTTGCATTCTGGACCGGCTTTACCGGATTTTTCGTTCCATACTATGCACTTGGTGCCGAGTACACGAAGGATTACGAAGAGCGCACGACGCTGCGTGCCTATGCATCATTTCTCAACATGATAGGAACGCTTTTCAGCATGGTGCTTCCGACTCTCATGGTTGAAGTATTTGAAAATCACGGACTCAGCACTCCGAGGGCATGGCAGTTTACGGCGTTTATACTGGGAGCAATCTCGGTTATCAGCATAATAATAACGGGCTTTGCGGCAAAAGAAATAGATGTCTGCGAGCCTGAAGATGGAGATGACGAAGAAGAGAAGGTGAATGTAATCGGCATGTTCAGGGAGTATCTTCAGGTGCTTAGTCTGGGGCCGATGAGAATTCTTCTCTGCGTTTCACTTTTTTATCTGCTTGCCTATGCGATACTCATGTCGGATTTCGTATATGTGCTTACATATAATCTGGGATTTGACGGTACAGGAGTTTCCATGGGCATGCTTCTCAGAAGTGTTATAATCATAGCCTTTATTCCGCCGATTCTGAAGCTTTGCGAGAAGACAGACAAAAGGCTGGCGATGATGTATATCATTGCAGGAGGCATCGTTGGGCTGCTGATTCTGCGCTTCCTTCCTTTTGGAAGCATGCCTGTAACCGTGCTGTTTATTCTGGTGACAGCCATAACGACACAGACCTACTGGCAAATAATACCCGCAATCTTCTACGACGTGTGCGAGTATGATGAATACAAGACAGGCAATCGCAGAGAAGGCGCCATACTGGCAGTTCAGGGACTGGTGGAAGCGATCGCATCGGGGCTGGGAACACAGATTCTGGGCATTATTCTGCAGTTTGCGGGCTTTAACGGCAGCGCCACCGTGCAAAGCCAGGAAACGCTCGACTGGATACTCAACTGCACAACCTGGATTCCGGTAATATTCCTGATAGCAGCAGGGGTGGCGGTATATAAATTCCCTATTACAAAACAGGTTTATGAAGATATAGTAAGAGAACTTAGTGAAAGGAAAAAGACAAATGGAACTGATTAGAAAACTGACCGACTGTGAAAAGATATTTTGGATTAACCCGGGGTACGTATCCTGCGGAGACGCTGGACAGCCTGAGGGAGAACAGATAGTGGACATAGACGAGGCAGAAGCACGTCTCCTCAGATTTGCGCCTTTTATTGAGCGCGTTTTCCCGGAAGTAAAGAACGGAATCATCGAATCACCGCTGACTGAAATCGAAGACTTCGGCAAAACCTTTGATTTTCCGTTCAAAGGCAGACTCTTCCTGAAGCAGGACAGCCATCTTCCGATTTCCGGATCGGTCAAGGCAAGAGGCGGAATATACGAGGTTCTCAAGCTGGCAGAGACTCTGGCGTCACGTGAAGGGCTGCTCGAGTGGAACCCGGAGACAGGGGAGCATGAGAACTATGCCAAGCTGGCGGATCCTGAAATGCGTAAGTTCTTTTCAAAATACAAGGTAGCTGTTGGCTCAACCGGAAACCTGGGACTTTCAATCGGAATCATCAGTGCCACAATAGGATTTCAGGTTACAGTTCACATGTCAGCCGATGCGCGCCAGTGGAAGAAGGACATGCTGAGAAGCAAGGGCGTTACTGTTGTAGAATATCCTGACGATTATGAAGCGGCAGTTGCCCAGGGCAGACGTGAGGCGGAAGCCGACCCAGCATGCCATTTTGTTGACGACGAAAATTCCCTTGATCTCTTTGCGGGATATTCTGTTGCAGGCAAGCGCCTGGCCCGCCAGTTTGAAGAGAAGGGAATTACAATAGATAAGGACCACAGACTCTACGTTTACCTGCCTTGCGGAGTAGGCGGAGCGCCGGGTGGTGTTACATACGGAATCAAGGAATACTTCGGCGACAATGCCTGCTGTTTCTTCGCTGAGCCGACTCATGCACCTTGCATGGCCCTGGGACTCATTACAGGCAAGCTCAACGAAATAGCGGTAGGTGATATCGGAATCGATGGAAAAACCGAAGCTGACGGTCTAGCAGTCGGACGTCCTTCGCGCCTTGTTGCAAAGGCAATGCAGACCAGGCTGACAGGATGCTTTACTGTAGATGACAGCAAGCTCTATCCTTATCTGGCAGCACTGAAGGATGCAGAGGGAATATTCATTGAGCCGTCAGCCTGCGCAGGATTTGAAGGGCTGCACTACATAAGTGAATACCAGGGACAGGAATTCCCTGCACCAGATGAAAACTCAGTTCATATTTTCTGGGCGACAGGCGGAAACATGGTTCCGGAAAATGAGAAGATTGATTATTACGAAAGGGGAAAGAAATGACACAGAAAGCCCTTGAGGAACACGTGAAGAAAACTCTTTACGAAAACAATGTCCTTCAGAAGGACACAATGAATGGACTCATGAAGGGTGCCGACGGCGGCTGCTCCTTCGAAGACAAAACACTGACATTTGAATTTCCCGTACAGGACTGGCAGGCCAACAGAGTGGGCAAGCTGCACGGCGGAGCAATATGCACTGCCTTTGATCTTACCATCGCTGCACTGGCAAGGTTTTATGCCGGCGAAAACTTCGCTCCGACTATCAGCCTGGACGTTAAATACGTGCGCCCTGCGGAAGTGGGAGATACCCTTATAGTTACTGCAAAGGCAACCTCAACCGGTCGCCGCATCACCCAGCTGACAGGAGAGGCTGTCAGAAAGAGTGACGGGAAGCTGGTTGCGACAGCAGCATCTGTTTACATGAATGTAGATACCGTTAAAGAACGGGGCTGATTTTGCTTTTGCTCTTGAAACTCCAAATGAGATTTGTTACTATTAGGTGTAAGATTTTTAAGGAAAAAAGGAAATTGACATGCTTATTCTTTTTATAGCTTTAATATTTGGCGTAGTGGTTCTGCTTCTGCTTCTAAGGAGCATGAAAGGAAACTTCAACGCACAGCTTCATGGCAGGGGCGGGGAGAAAATCAGAGCAATCATTAAACTGATACTGCTCATCGAGTGTGTAATCTACATACTCATATTCTTCATAGTCCTGATAAAGACATTATTCCTGTAAATAAAAACGGCCGCTTCCTAGAAGCGGTCGCTGTAGTTTAACAGATCACTTATGAATCCGGTATCACCGGATTTTTTATTTTCTCTGCCGGCGCTTGCACCGTGTGATTCGACGCCGCTGCCGCCTCTACTGCCTCTCATTACGGTGTTGTAATAAACGACAGTAGCATCAAAACGTTCTTCGGATGTGCGGATTATGGCATAGGATCCGCCGCTTCCGTCTCTTGGAAGGGGGAGACTGCCCGGGTTAATGAACCAGAGGATTCCGCCAGGAGCTGCAGAGTCTTCAATCTGCTCGATTACAGACCTGTGTGTGTGGCCGAAAACCGCAGCCATGCAGCCGTTTTCCAGGGCCTTGTATCTGAGATTATCCATACTGTAGTTCACGTGCTCGTTGTGACCGTGGCAAACCAGAATCTTTCCCTTTTCGGTTTCCACTATGGCAAAGTCGCCGCCGTGAGAATCGCAGTACGTGCCGCTGTACGAACCGTCGCAATTGCCCTTGACGTACACAAATGGAACGCCCAGCTCTGTTTCAAGTCTGGCCGCATCTTCATAGTAATCACCGGTATGTATAACCAGGTCAATATCCGTCAGTTTTGACCAGATATCGTGTACCATGTTCAGTCTGTTGTGAGTGTCTCCTATTACAAGTATCTTCATGGCCCCATTATAGCACATATATTGCATTTACTTTGACTATGGACATAAATTACAGTACAATAGATAATGAATTAAACTCGGATAAATATGCGCAAAAAGAGGTAAAAATGGACAGCAAAGACAAGAAAATTTATGTAACTGACGGCCAGGATCTGGTTGAAAAGGCAGAAGAACTCAAGAAAGACGGCGTTACCGATGTAACGGTCGAATTAAATACAATTAATTATTCCAGATACGCCAAGTCACACGAAGGCAGGGAGCTCCAGCCCGTAGTGGATGGAATCAATGCTGCAGTAGGACAGGGCATGAAAATACGTCTGGATGTTGCCCTGGAAGAAGGCTTCAATGAAGATGAAGTGCTGGATTTCCTCCAGCTGACACTTCTCCATAATTATGACATCATTTTCCTTCCGACCATGGACTATGACAAAATCAAGGAAAAGCTTCCGGGACTCAGACCTGTTGAAGGCGATTTCGGTGAAATTGACATGTACAAGTATGCAATTGCAAAGGGAAGAATAGGATTTATTAAATAGCATCATGCAGAATGAATTACTTGAACTGAAAAAACAGCTCAACGCAATACTGAACAGAGATGCTGCTCTGAAGAAGGCTTTGCGCGAAGTTAATAAAATGGACATGATCAAGGCTTCCCTGATTGTGAGGAACACGAAGCATCAGGAGATTGAGGTTGACCGCATTGTTGATGGGGAACTGATTAAAGATATCTCAATTGGGGATTATGTATTCATCAGGAATTATGCCGAAATGGTTAAGATGGCATATAACAACCTGAAGATGGGAAATTCTGTTGACAGGAATCTTCTCGTTTCCGCATACAGAATTCTCTCTGAAGATTCCGAGGCAGGACTTCGAAAGGACAATCCGGTTGTCTATTCGATTAACCATGTTCCGCCTCACAGCTCAGATGTTGACGATAGACTGACTAAATCATTCCGAAAGATATACGGCAGTGAAATGGCGGAAGACGTTGTTGCCAGGGCAATGTACATGCATAACAGCATTATTGATATCTGGCCTTTTGATGAATACAGCGGCGAAATAGCCATTTTCGCAATGAACTATTATCTTATGGAACAGGGCCTGATGCCGATTGACATGCCTATGCAACAGCAGGACTATTTTGACCTTGTTGCTGCATGTCTCAAGGGCAGAAGAGCCGATGAAGAATATGAATTCTTCAAGGCGGCTATTACTATCAAGATGATTAGCACTATTGATGTTTGTAAAGGATATGTCTGATGAAGATTAAACTCGAAAAACAACATTACCAGTGGGGACTGACAGCCTTCCTGGTAATCATATGCTCTGTAATAGCATTTTTTCTCATATTCAGGCTTGATGTTGTAGGAAACTCGCTAAAGGTATTAGTAGGCGTTCTGGCACCGTTCATATACGGACTGGTAATGGCTTATCTGATTTGCCCGATTTACAATTTCTCAGTGAGCAGGTCATACTCGCTGCTGAACAAGGGCAAATACAAATTCAAGCACGACCTTACTTTTGCCAAGGTAATCGGAACTATA
>JAUNIQ010000156.1:0-1823 GCA_030535275.1 Bacillota bacterium
ACGACTGGTGCTTCCCTGAAATCTCCCGTAATCTCGCTTTGGAAGGAGCAGAGATACTCTACAGACCCGCCATTGATCCGGAGGGACTCTACGAAGTCTGCAGGACAATTCCGCAGACCAGAGCCTTCGAGAACCAGTGTTATTTCATATCGCTGAACATGTGCGGGGAATGGCTGGGCGCCTACGCCTACGGCCACACCATGGTTGCGGCACCGGACGGACACATTGTCTACGAGGCCGGTGACAATCCGGCATGCCTGACCCTTACACTTGATGTGGGGCAGGTTAAGGATGCCAGAAAATACGGCACATGCTATACTGAACAGCTTTTGCGTCAGCTGCGGTATTTCAATCCGCCAATGGATGCATATAAGAACCTGCAGGAGGCACCTCTCTACAGGACCATTCCTAAGTTTGACAGATCCTACGAGGAAAGGGACAGGCTCATGACGGAAAACGGACTGCAGACAATATGCAAAGGCAGGAAAAGTGAGGAATAATGTTCAGAGAAGTAGTAAGAGACAAGAGACAGATTCTTGACCGCAGCGTCTGCGATGAGATTCTGGAGAAGGCATCGTCGGGGGTGCTTAGTGTTCTCGGTGATAACGATTACCCATACGGTGTTCCAATGAGCTTTGCCTATAAGGACAACAGGCTCTACTTTCACTGCATGCCTTACGGACACAAGCTGGATGCAATGAAAAAGCACGATAAGGTAAGCTTCACGATTATCGAAACGGACAATATCGTGCCTGAGGAATACGCCACTTATTTCAGAAGCGTTATCGTTTTCGGCAGGGCCAGAATGGTAACGGATTCACAGGAAAAGATTGAGCTCCACGATATTCTGATCAGAAAGTACAGCCCTGATTTTGTAGAAGGGACCTACGAGAAGTTCAAGGACAGAATAGAAATGATGGGAGCTTTTGTTGTTGAAATTGATCACGTTTCCGGCAAGGAGGCAATAGAGTTTGCTGCTCCCGGATGGAACATAAATGATCAGCTTTAATCTGAATATAAGAGTTTAGGATGGAGGAGATGGAATGGAAAAATTCAGACACATGAGATTATCGGACAATCAGGTATCCGAAGAAGAAGCAAAGAAGATGCTTGAAGAAGCAACTCACGGCGTTCTGGCAATACAGACGGAAGCAGGCTATCCTATTACAATTCCTGTAAACTTTGTTTACAAGGATAACAAGATTCTGTTCCATGGCGCAAATGAAGGCCAGAAATATGAACTGATACAGAAAGAGCCGACGGCTTCCTTCTGCGTTGTTGCAAAGGACGACATCAGACCTGAGTTCATTACCAGCCTTTACGCTAGCACAATTGCAATCGGAACAGTGAAGGAAATCAAGGATGATGAGGGCAAGATGGATTGCATCATCAGCATTCTCGAGAAGCTGGTTCCTACCGTAATGGAAAGCGGAAGAGCTTATGTCAAGGACAGCTGGGATTCATTCGCATGCTTCGAGCTGGATATAGAACATCTGACAGGAAAGATCGGTACAGAATAAGAATTAATACATGAACAAACTTAGTTTCAGAGACAAATTGGGCTACAGTAGTGCCGCTATAGGTGATGCTGTAGCCTATACTTTTATTAACACATATCTGATGTTTTTCCTGACCACGGTTGCGGGCATACGTCCGGCCATGGCGGGAACACTTACGATAATAGGCGCAGTCTGGAATGCGCTTATTAATCCTGTCATGGGATACATTTCCGATCACACGAAGACATCAAGAGGAAGGAGAAGGCCATTCATGCTGGGCTTCTGTTTTCCTCTGGCAATCGCAATAGTACTCCTGTTTACAGC
>JAUNIQ010000156.1:1833-2167 GCA_030535275.1 Bacillota bacterium
CTTGGAACAAGCTATGAACTCAGAGTTATTTATTACGGCCTGATCATCATACTTTTCTGGACCTGCTATACCGGATTTTTTGTACCGTTTTATGCGCTGGGAGCCGAGTATTCCAGCGACTACGAGGACAGAACCTCCATCAGATCCTTTGCGGCATTCTTCAATGTAATCGGAACCCTGTTCAGCATGGGACTGCAGCCTGTAATGGTCGATTTCCTTGAGAATAGGGGAATGACTGCGGAGCACGCCTGGACCCTTACGGCAGTTCTGCTGGTCAGCATTCTGGTGTGCAGTGTAATCATTACCTACAGGGCTTCTGACGGCGTGGATGTCT
>JAUNIQ010000034.1 GCA_030535275.1 Bacillota bacterium
AAGGCGGTGAAGGCGGCGATACTCCTGGAACTGGCGGTGAAGGCGGCGAAGGTGGCGAAACACCTGAAGGCCCAACTGTTGACGTAGCTGATCAGGAAGTGGCTGACGCTCTCAAGGCAAAGTTTGACGGCGAAACAGGCGCCCTCAGACCAGTTTATGGAACAGATGCCAGCATCACAAATATGGTTGCAGGCAAGATGGCTGCATACACAGGCATTGAAGGTCTTGATCCATCAAAGCTCAGCGTAACAGTTAAATCATCATCAGATGCAGACATTATCGCTGCAGACGGTACAATCAACTACATCAAGGCAGACCAGTGGACAATGTCAGGGGTTTACTCTAAGAACGTACCTTGCGAGTTCACTGTAACTTATGGAACAGCAACTGTTGATACAGCGTCAAGAACAATCACAGTAGGTTGGGACAGAGCGTACTTCGCATCAAAGATGCAGGCAGAAGCTGATGACCTGACAGAAGATGCTATCAAGGGAAGCAATGCTGACCTGACAGCAGTTGAATCAGACCTTAGCCTTCCTAGATGCATGGGAACAAATGCACGTCAGGTATGGTCAGAAATTGAATGGACAACATCAGATGCTTCAGTACTTTCACTTAAGCAGGAAGAATACACAGGAATCACAACACCTCTTACAGGTAAGGTGACACCACAGGAATTTGACAAAGAAGTAACTGTAACAGCTACATTCAAGGCAAATGAAAACATCCTGAATTCCTATACTGAACGTCCCGCTGATATGGGAACAATTACAAAGTCATTCACTGTAACTGTTAAGGGCACAGGAATTCACGAATATACAGAAGCTGAGCTCAAGGCGGTGCTTGATCAGTACTATACAGCTGATATGCTGCAGAGCTTCGAAGACAAGAAGCCTCTCGATAGAGATAATTGCAAAGGCGACATTCAGCTTCCTAGATACACTAAGATAACAGATGCTGAAGGAAACCTTGTATTCGAAAACAAGGAAATAGCTGTAACATCAAGTGATGAAAGCGTAATTAAAATCAATGGTTACAGAGCTATTGTCGACAGATTCCAGAGCGGAGACAAGGATGTAAACCTCACAGTAACATTCACAAGAAACGGAACAAGCGTATCAACAGTAATTCCTGTTAAGGTTATTGCTGTGGACGAAAGCGAACTGGATGCAGAGCTGGCCAAGATGGAACTTGCCAAGGAGAATTACTTCAAAGGCCTCAATGACGGCCGCTATGCAAGCGAAGCTGAAATTACCGGTGACCTCCACGCTTTCCAGGAAATGAACGTTGACGAAGAAGGCAACATTTCATGGGTTTACAACTACGATGAAATGACAAACACAGGAATCATTCCTGACGGTTACTTCGAAGACTCATGGGAAATGGAAGCAGCCGGTTACAACAAGTTCAAGACATCAGACAACTCAGTGCTGGCATACGAGAACCTGGTTTATACTGCACCAGCACAGGATACTGACGTAACAATTACATCATGGCTTTCAAGTGAGAAGTTCGGGGATTTTGCACCAGCACATCCTGAAAACGAGAAACTCCAGAAACTCTACAAGCAGGAAGTTTCAGTTAAGGTAACAGTTCTGGCGCCACACACTCACATGCTGATTCACTACGCAGCTAAGGATCCTTCATACTCAGCAGCAGGAAACACTGAGTACTGGGAATGCAAAGACTGCGGAAAGTGTTTCTCAGATGAAGCGGCAACAGCAAGAATCGAAAAGGCTGATACAGTAATCGCTAAGCTGGTTAGAGAAGCAGCTAAGGAAGGTACAGTTTTCAAGGCAGGAGCAAACTACTACCAGGTTGCAGCAAGCACTGGTGGAACACCTGTTGTATACCTGAAGAGCACAACAGCTAAGAAGAAGTGCACAGTACCAGCAACTATCACAAGCAACAGCGTGACATACAAGGTAATCGGCATTTCATCAGGTGCTTTCAAGGGCAAGAAAAAGCTGAGAACTATCTATATCAAGAACAAGAATCTCACAAAGGCAAGCGTTAAGGGTTCCCTGAAAGGATCAAAGGTAAGAACAGTGAAGATCAAGGTGGGAAGCAAGGCTCTTAACAAGAATTATGTGAAACGCTATAAGCCATTCTTCGCCAAGTCAAACAGCGGTAAGAAGGTTAGAGTTAGAAGATAGTTCAGATGAGAATGCTTAAAAGAAAAGGGCTTTCAATAGTAATACTTTTGATACTACTCTGCAGCACACCTTCCGCTGTTGGAAGCCCTGCTTTCGCAGAAGAAACAGATTATCTGATATCACAAGCGCCCGGTGAAGTCATTGTAGTTTATGAGAAAGGCTGCGATGCAGAGAAACAGGGGCAGATACTGGAAAATCTAAATGAAGAGTATTCTCTCTCCGAAGCTGAAGTGATTGCAGATACCCTTGCCGGAAATGGTAGTGGGCAACTGCTCCAGCTTGAGGATGAGGAGGACGTAGAAGGGGCAGTAGAACTCCTCGAAGAGGAGGAAGGTGTTGTCTTCGCACAGCCAAATTTCAGATACAGCCTGCTTGAAGATGGCGTTACAAATGACACATATTTTGCCGACCAGTATTATCTGGCCGGTTGGGATGATTCTTTCGCTGGAAAATGTGGTGCAAACATAATGGCAGCCCAGGAAAAAGTGCCTGGTGGCAGCAGCGTGACAATTGCCATTCTGGACACAGGCTGCCTGGTGAACCACGAAGACCTTGAAGGAAACATTGACGCAGAATTAGCCTATAATGCGTACACTCACGAGAGCGGCGAGGAGGCTGTAGCTGACAAGGCTGGGCATGGAACACATGTTGCCGGAATTGCGGGAGCAGTGACAAATAACAGCAAAGGCATCGCAGGCGTTGCCGGAAACTGCGCGAAAATAATACCTGTCAAGGTCTTCAGGGAGGACGGAGGGGCTTATACCTCCGAGCTGATTGAAGCATATGACTACCTGGAAAGGCTTATGGACAGCGGCAGAGTTAAGGACCTTCATGTTATTAATATGAGTCTTGGCGGCTACGGAGGAATGGATAATGAAGATGTGGCTTTCGCGCAGGTAATTACAAATCTCAAGAAAAGAGATGTACTTACAGTATGTGCGGGAGGCAACGGCGATGAGTTTACAGGTTAAGCCTTCAAGGACAAGGAAATATTCCCTGGAGACTACGATGATTGCCTTTGCGTAACTTCTCTTGCGGAGAACGGATGTAACTCGACCTTCTCGGATTACAACCAGTTCAAAGATATAAGTGCACCTGGAGAGTTAATCGTTTCATCTTATATACCAAAAGGCGGCAGCGACCAGTACAGCAGCTACGCAAATGCCAGCGGAACATCTATGGCATCACCGGTAGCTGCTGGCATTGCCGGCCTGCTCTGGGCGGCAGATGACAGCCTGACTCCGGAAGAGGTTGTATACGCTATGGAATCCACAGCCCATAGTGTTAATCCAGCTGAGAACAACTGGTCCTCACAGTCGGGAAGTGCCGGAGCGGTCGATGCGGGAGCTGCCATGGATTTTGTCCTGAGTTCTTCAAATCCCGAAAGACGGTCCATTGAAGATGCGAAGGTGGAACTGATGGGCGAAGAAGACCGCATTTATACCGGCAAGGAAGTTCGTCCGGAAGTAAAAGTGAGTCTGGATGGTGTAACTCTTAAAGACGGGGATGATTACTCTGTTCACTACAGTCAGAATGTTGAAGCGGGGACTGCAAGTATCGGGATAACTGGTAAAGGTCAGTTCAAAGGCACTAAGGCTGTTTCATTCACAATTTATCCTAAAGAGCTGGAGAAATCAGATGTCCATCTGTCCTCATACCTGGTTGAATATACAGGGGCTAGAAATTATCCTGATATTACAGTGGAATTCGGTGACAGAAAGCTGGAATGGGGCAGGGACTTCACAGTAAGTCTGGCTTCAGGTAGCGGTCAGGATCCAGGTTGGAATACTCTGGAGATCGAAGGCCGGGGGAATTTCACAGGTAAGGTGAAGAAAAGTTTCAGGATTTTGCCGGAAGGTTCAAAAGCTGTTTATCCTAAGGATGCAGGCAGCTGCTTCCAGGCTGGCGGCAGTACCTATGAGGTAAAGAGTGTTCCGGGAGAAGATAATCCTGTAAACAATGCGGTGGTTTATCTGGCAGGAACAAGTGCTGCTAAAAAAGCAACTGTCCCGGCATGGGTAAGCTACGGTGGACATACATATAAGGTAGGCGGAATTAAAGCTGGCGCCTTCAAGGGCAAGAAGAAGCTGACCAAGCTGACGGTTAAATCCGCAGCCCTGACCAAGGCATCGGTTAAAGGCAGCCTGTCTGGCTCCAAAGTGAAGTATATATATGTTAAAGTAGGCTCAAAGGCGACTAACAAGAAATACAAAACAACATACAAATCCTACTTCGCTAAAGCCAACAGCGGTAAAAAAGTAAGAATTAAATAATTGAAAGAGCTGGCACAAGCAGTGCCGGCTCTTTTTTTGCTATGCAAAAATATTTGCATACGGCCTTCGAATCCTTCTCCTGTACTAATTCCTTGATATTGTGCTGATTCTCTATGCTATGGGAGAAATAGCCTGTTAGCTTTCCTATAGAAAAGACCATGAGTGCTATAAGCGCAGCCATAGTCGATAGTTTTAATATTCTTTTCATTTGTCGTTTTTATCCTTTCTAAAATGATTTCGTGGTACTCGTGTGGTACGCGGAGCACCTAGTATTTAGGCACTCCATAACCGAGTATCTCATAGTATCCGATTCTGTATTTTTGTCTTCTTACGGCATCTCCGCTGTTGCCTTCAATGGTACATACGTATCCGCCTTCAACCTTTTCTACGATTCCAACATGATCCTGCGAGCCATTTCCGCCCCAGTCAAAGAAGATAATATCTCCCGGAGCAGGTGTGTAGGTTCTTTTCTGCCACTGGCCTTTGCTTTTGAACCAACTGACACCACTAGGCACATATGAGAACTTCGGCATTATTCCTGCCTTGGTGTATCCACACTGATTGCCACACCAGGATACAAAGCATGCGCACCATTCAACTCTGCCATTGAAGCCGTACCAGCTCCAGAACTTTCGTCCACCGGCATTTCCGATCTGTTTTGCAGCGACCTGTGTAATAGCTGTATTACCTGTTTCAGCATCCATAAGAGTTCCCTTGACTGTGTACTGCTTACCAGGCTCAAGCTTCTCGTACTTAACAGTATCGATGATTGTCTGAGTTTCTGAATATGCAGCTTCACTGTCACCAGTCTGTGAATCCTTAGCAGTTGTTCCAACCTCTGGAATACCATCGTTTCTCTGCTCAACATCACCGTAAACGATCTTTACAGTCTGTTCTGCAGGAGAAAGTGTGATAGTCTTTTCGTTCATTCCATCAATGATGTGGTACTTGTAGTTCTTGATTTCCTCGCCAGTCTTTCTATCAAAAGCACCGACCTCAACGACCTTATAGGTTCCAAGAGGAAGCTGATCTGATGAAACCTTGCCCTTGATATCAGTGATGAGATCATCCTGAACTACATCTCCCTTTGAGTAGAACTTTGTTACTGTGTCGCCTGAATAGATGTCCTCAGCAGCAATGATTCTGAACTTGATGTTAGCAAGAAGCTCTTCATCCTTGTTGCCCGCATTGTTGATATAGTCGCCGTACTTCTCAATGTTGATGATTCCTTTCTGTGGAGGGTCATTTCTTGTGTAAGAAATTTCTCCCTTGGCACAATCAAGAAGTGTAATCTCGACCTCGGCCTTATCAGTTACGATTGTGTAAGGCTGTTGTATAACACCTTCTCACGACTCATTGCATTGACCAGGTAATTTTCAAGAGAGGATAACTCAAGGTTTGAAGGAATAAGTTCTACTGCTTCCTTGTGCTTAAGAATTATATCCTCAACAACAAGCTCTCTGTCGTTCATTACCTGGAACATCATGTTTGCCAGAGTGTGGTCCAGCTTATCGCCGTTCCATCCAAGGCTCTGTGTTAAATCTCCCTGAGGATCTGCATCAACAAGGAGTACTTTGTATCCCTGAGACGCAAGACCCACACCGAGGTTGAGTGTGGTGGTGGTCTTTCCGACACCGCCTTTCTGATTGCAGATAGCAATCGTTTTGCATTTCTCCATAAATTAGTCCTCCTCAATTTCATTCCTGTAGGTTCTGCAGTAATTCTGAACATTTTCATTAGCGAAGAAGTACTTCATAAATTCATAGCATGGTTCCTTCCATTCCTCACCATAAAGCATGACATCATTAATTACCTTGCAGGCTGTTGTCATTCTGGTTACAAGGAAAAGAGATTCGAGAAGGTGTAATGCATTTACTGGCTCATCGCTGTTGGCGTAATTGTAAAGCTTGCCGACAATGCTTACTACATCTGCATAGCGCATAGGCTGAACGATTTTCCAGAACTCATCTCCAGCAATATCTGCAGCAACAGGAACCTTATCCATAAACTTTTCATCACCATAATTGATAACTTCTGCTTCACCTTCTGTGACATTCATCTTAACGATAACTTCCATAATCTTGTTTTCTGTATTTGTCATTTTTTTAGTCCTTTCCGCCATTCTTGGCATTAAAAAAGCCGCACCCCTGATTGAGTACGGCATGTATCAATACTGGCAGAAGGCTATGCGATGAGCTTTACAAGAATCTCATCGACTGCATCTGTGTATCTGTTTTCTTCTATTAAGTTGTTTCTAAGCTCATTGAGCGCGTAGATCAGAACTCGGATCTCATCATATGTGAGCTTAAGCTTCATTGTGTTTCTCATTGCATTCATCTCCTTTACTTTTTTCTTATATATTAATAAGAAGTGATGTAGGTGACAAATGTGCGATTTTATTTGAGATATTCTTTTGCTTCTTCTATTCTTTTATCCACGAAATAGCAGTAGAACTCATTGGTATACTTTTCTTCAAGCTCTTCAAAGCAGTTAATGAATCTCACGTCGTTCGTTCTCTTTATAAGCTCTGGCAGAAGCGATGCCAGGAAACCATATTGATCGGCATTACATTCTTCTTTTATAAATCTAATGGACTCATCAATGTTACCTGTCAAAAGATACAAAAGTTTTATGAAGCTCGCTCGTGCCTTCAGGCTGTTTCTAAGATGTTCAGTAGTTGCCTTATTTAATTTCTTTGTAATACTCATATTCTTTCCTCCGTCAAAATAATCCCTGTACAATATCGGGGTTATTTCTTTATAGCAGAGGAATTCGTCACCTGCGTACCAGATTTGCACGGTATGAATATGATGAACAAGTCAATTATGCGATTTTTTTGCTCCGTTTTCGCCGATTTTATCCCAAAATATATATGCTGTGGAGGGCCTATTGTGTACTGTAGAGTGCTGTTTTAGGGCATATTTTCTTGGGCTGCTTTCTGTAGTAAAAATGCTGAAACCCTTGAAAAATAAAGAAAAACGAGGTGTTTTCACACCTCGTTCGTCATGGCGGAGGACATGGGACTCGAACCCACGAGGCTGTTACACCCTACTCGCTTTCCAGGCGAGCTCCTTAGCCACTCGGTCAATCCTCCGTGTCCAATTATTATCTGCGAGTGCCTCAGCCGAGGCACTCGTATAATATAACAAAATAAGTCCTGCTATGCAAGAAAAAACTAAAGCTTTACTGCTCCGGATATGTTACGCTCCAGAGCTCCTTGCCATCCGAATTCAAAATGTGAATCGTGCCGGTTATTCCGGATATATCAGTCTGCTTTTGCAGGTCGTCAATGGCTGCTTCACAGCCTTCCTTCAGGCTGTCGGCGTTAGCGTTGAAGGACTCGACCAGCTTCTTTTCAAGGTCTTCACTGAGCGCGTCATCGAACGTGTATGTCACATCAAAGCTGTCCCCGGAGAATGTAACTTTAGCCGTTGTGCCTGCAGGCACTTCTATCCCATCCTGAATTGTCTTGGCAAGCTCTGTATCTGATGAAGCTATGTCTTCCAGTGTTGCCCTGGTAGTAGCTCCGCAGCCTGCAAATGCCAACATCATTGCTACAATCATCATGATGCTGAATACTGTAATTAATCTCTTCATTTCTTTTCCCCGCTATTTCTATTTAACGCTTTCTTCAACAACGTTTATCATGTCAGGAATTTCAATAACTCCCTTGTGACGAATCTCTCTCTTGTCCAGATCCTTCAGTGCCTTAGGAACACGCACGCCTGTCTTAGCGGCAACCGCTTCAACATATCTGAAGCCGTTCTCTTCCTCGGCCAGTCCTATTGACTTGGCAACGGACTCTGCGAACTTGTAGGCGCTTGCTGTTGAAGCAATGAGCGTCGGTGTCTCGTCACCTGTTTCTGCAACATAGTCACGATAAACCTTGTATCCTACTGCAGTGTGAGTATCAATAAGATAATCCTCGTCTTTATACATTGCGCCGATAGTTGCGTTTGTTTCTTCAACTGTTGCTGTTCCGCCCCAGAACTTCTTCATGCCTTCACGAATCTTTGGGCTTACCTCATAGCGTTGAGTCTTCTCGAGGGATTCCATGAGACCCTTGATCTCATCACCATCGTTTCCGGCGAAATGATAGAGCAGTCTCTCCAGATTGCTGGAAATGAGAATGTCCATAGATGGTGAATTGGTCAGATAGAATTCTCTCTCTGTGCTGTAAACACCGGTTTCAAAGAAGTCGGTCAGGACGCGATTCTTGTTTGATGCGCAGATGAACTTCTTCACAGGAATGCCCATCTCCCCTGCATAGTAAGCAGCCAGGATGTTTCCGAAGTTTCCCGTCGGCACGCAGATGTTAACCTCTTCGCCGGCCTTAACAACTCCGCGTTCCACCAGCTTCAGGTATCCCCAGACATAATATGCAACCTGAGGTACCAGACGCCCAATGTTTATGGAGTTTGCACTTGAAAGTTTGCATCCCATGCCTGCCAGTTTTTCTGCAAAAGCAGCATCGTTGAAGATTTTCTTCACGCCTGTCTGAGCATCGTCAAAATTGCCTTCGATTGCAAACACGTGAGTATTCTCACCTTCCTGTGTAATCATCTGGCGTTCCTGCACTTCGCTTACTCCCTGGTTAGGGAAGAATACGATGATCTCAGTTCCGGGAACATCGGCAAAGCCTTCCAGAGCCGCCTTGCCTGTGTCGCCTGAAGTTGCTGTAAGAATGCAGATCTTCTTGTCTTCATTTTCCTTCTTCGTTGCCGTTGTCAGAAGGTAAGGCAGAATTGAAAGTGCCATGTCCTTGAATGCTGCTGTCTTGCCGTGATAAAGCTCGAGAAAATACGCGCCGCCTGCCTTTGTAACAGGAACGATTTCTTTCTCTTCGAACTTGCTGTCGTATGCGCCGTCGGTGCAGTACTTCATTTCTTCGTCTGTATAGTCGTCGAAGAAAGTCTTTATTATTTCAAAGGCAACCTGCTTGTACGGCATTCCAACCATGTCTTCGATTGCCCTAGGGAGCTTTGGAACTTCGGCAGGAACGTACAGTCCCTTGTCCTCTGCTATTCCCTGTATTACTGCCTGTGCAGCTGTTTTGTAATTCTGACTTCCTCTTGTGCTCTGATATCTGATCATCTTATCTCCTATTTAACCTTGCTGTTTACAAATTCAAATATGTCTTCCGGCGTTGCCAGTTCGATTCCTGTGAAGCCTTCCGGAGTACACAGATGTCTTGTCATCTGTCCGTGTCTCAGGTCGGCCAGGTCGTTTGCCAGGATGTAATCCATTCTGTTCTTTTCTGCCAGGTGTGTCGCAACCTCATACAGCTCTTCCTTTGACACTCCTTCAAGCAGCTTACATCCTACGAGCAGGCTGTCCGGGAACCACTCTCTGAGAGATGCGATTACCTTCGGTGTAAGTGTCAGCTTGGCTGTCAGGTTCTTCTGGTAACTTGAAATCTTGGTATCGTCATTCAACTTGCACTTAGGGTTCTCCATGATTGCAAGAAAGTCTGCTGCTGATTTTGCATCATCCTTTGCTGCGAAGAGCTCCTCTGCCAGGTCTTCCAGAAGGAATGAAAACTCGCCCTTGTAGTCGCCAACTGCAGCTGCGTGAATGATTGCATCGCAGTGAAGACCGGCTGCTTCCATTTCGCCCTTAACCTGCTTGAAAGCATTGATCATGTCTTCTGTGGTTTCAACTCCATAATGTCTGAATGCGTCGGCATCGATGCCCTGCTCAGCCATCATTACCTCGATTTTTTCTGTGCTTACGCTGTGGTTGAAAATTGCGAATACCCTGTATCCTGCTCCGAGAAAACACTTTGAAAGTGCTGTCGAAAGGCTGCCAGTCGACATGTTGGTAATCTTCATTACCTCGTCGATATATTCATTTGTAGGTCCACCGGTAATTATGATATTTTTCATTTGTCCGTGCCTCCTGTTTTCTTCAAAATCATACGGAGATAGTATATCACAAAATCTTTACATCTGCGAGAAACTTGTGTTATAATGTGCCTTGCGAAAAAGAATAAAGATTAACGTGGTCTCATGGTCAAGTGGTCAAGACGCTAGCCTCTCACGCTGGAATCCGGGGTTCGACTCCCCGTGGGACTACCAACACGAAAATGACACCCATACGGGTGTCATTTTTCGTGTTACATAGAATCACAACACGGGGAGGCGAACCCGCATTATTTATGGCAGGCCTCATTCTTCCGTTTACCTTACATTGCCGCCTTTCATTTCATATTTCACGTCATACATATTCTTGTCTGCACGCTTCACAACAGCGCTGACGCTTTCATCTCTCACCGGATCGTAAACTGATATTCCCGCCGCTATGGATTTCTGCCCGTCCATGAGTTGCTTCATCTTTTCATCACGCTTATTGTAATCACTGCCCTTCAGAATCACTGCGAATTCATCTCCACCGATACGGTAAACCGGACTGTGGGAGAAAGTCTCGCATATTTTCTTGCAATTTTCCTGAATGTATCTGTCCCCTGCCTCGTGGCCATAGGTATCGTTATAATGCTTCAGATCATTCAGGTCACATATTACTACTGCAAAGGCAGGTTTAAGAGTGCTTCCCATCTCTTCGGTAAGCTCACTTATCATTGTGCTGTATGCGGTAATATTCTTGACTCTGGTAAGAGAATCTGTAGTGGCTATCCTTATGGAATCCGCCAGCTTCTTTTCCATGTTCATTGAACGCTCACGCATACTGCCCAGCAGAATTCGGGCAAGTCTTGAAACCATGAGAGGCTTTTCCATACAGGCGTCTGCTCCGGATGCCAGAAATTCTTCAACAACTCTCTGATCTCTTGCTGCAGATAGACCGATAATAGGAATCTTATCCGCAAGGCTGGCCTCCATCTCACGAATTTCCCTGGTGCATTCCGCACCATTCATCTCAGGCATGATAATGTCCATGATTATGGCATCGCATTTATTCATGTTCCTGAACTCCTTAAGGGCCTCCTTGCCATTTCCCGCCTCCACAACAATTGAGCCGTTTGATTCCAGTATATCTCTGTGGATTGCACGGGACTTCTCATCTCCGTCCACCAGCAGAATTTCCAAATCCTGCAGCGTATTTATATCTGAAGTCATGTCAGCATTCTGGTAGGCTTCTGTTATCTGATTTGAAGCAATGCTTACAACACGCTGCCTTGATTTAGCGAGACAATCCATAAGCTTTGGCGAGAACACTCCGCATTCCCCTCTCAGAATCATGTCAATAGCATCCTCGGCCGTATATGACGCCTTGTAAACCCTCTTTGACATGAGGGCGTCCAGACAGTCGGCAATTGATACAATCTGTGCAGAAACAGGAATATTCTCCCCTGCAAGACCATCCGGATATCCACCTCCATCGTACTTCTCATGATGCCATCGGCAGATTTCGTCGGCATATTTCAGATATGTATCCGAAAGATTGAATGAAAAATTCTTAAGGATTTCGCATCCTCTCAGTGAATGGGTCTTCATCATTTCGAACTCTTCGTCTGTAAGTTTTCCCGGCTTAAGCAGAATCGAATCGGAAATCATGATTTTGCCTATATCGTGAAGGGCGCTGGCAGAAGTGATAAAGCGTACACTTTCAGAATCCAGCTCGTATTCCGGATAATTTTTCATTACGGAAACTGCCAGCATGTGGGTGTATTCCTTAACACGCAGTATATGCTCGCCGCTTTCGGAATTTCTGGCTTCAACCATATTAGCCACTGCGGTGATGATATCTTCGTTTATTTTTTCAAGTCTGTCGTTCTTTTCGGCAAGCTCAATAGTTCTCTCTGAAACCAGCTTTTCAAGATCAACGCTCTGAATGCAGAGCAGAAATTCATTTTTGCCGTCCGAGGCCTCTGCAAGCATGAACATTGCGCGGTGGTGAACAGTCTCGCCCTGCTTTGTCTTGACTCTGTAAACCAGAGTGAAGGCGCTGTCCTCCGTAAGTCTTCTCCGTACATTCTCAATGTTAAATCCTGCAGAAACAGTCTCTCTGTCCTCAGGCACAACATTATAATCCAGACCGTACTGAATGCGGGCCTCATATGAGCTGTCATCTTCCAGACGATTCATTGTATCCCTGTAATTGTTTCCCACTCTCAGGGTTTTAATGGTGTGAACATCCATGTCCACACGGAATGCAGCATCAAAGGATCTGGACAGAGAATATATAAGATCACTGTTTTCTCTTGTTGTATTGGAGATACCTGCTGCATAAAGGAAAATCAGGCCCAGGGTTACTCCCAGACAGTTGAAATCCGCCCCCACAACAACCTGAAGAATTCCGCACAGAATAACCGGAACACTGTAAACCAGCAGCAGGAAATTCTGCTTTCTGTAGTGAGGTCTTTTCTCTTTTATGCTGTAAACAAGAGCTACAGCTGTGGCTGCCAGCAGATATGCCAGATTTATAACGGGATTAAGCGGAAACAGCGGACCTCTCACATAGCATCCGTCCACAACTGTAAACACCCATCCGTTTACAGGTGCTGTTATGGCAAGCAGGAACATGACTGCTGAAGGAAGTATCAGCAATCCTTTATATACTCTTTCTTTTGTGGTCTTAGGATTAATGAATTTTACCTGGAGAGATTCCAGACAGAAAAGCATCCAGAAGATTACACCTACTGTGGTGAATATGAAGTATATGACATTTATCAGCATGTTCACCGATGTGGTTGCTATACCGTCCAGCAGAGCTGACAGAGCATCTGTCACCAGCACAATTACGCAGGACATATAAACCCGCTTCATTCTGAAGCTTATATTTGACTTCTGCCTTCTGCGTTTTCCCAGCATTGCCACGTAGAGCATGCATATCACCATGATACACAGAAAATGCATTTCTATTACAAATGTATCATCAATAAAAGTA
>JAUNIQ010000035.1:0-9374 GCA_030535275.1 Bacillota bacterium
CGATGGTGCAAAGGCATTCAAGCTTCATGATACATATGGCTTCCCGATTGATCTGACAAGAGAAATAATTGCTGAAAAGGACTTTGATGTAGATATCGAAGGCTTCCAGAAGGAAATGGAGCTCCAGAAGGAACGTTCAAGAACTGAACAGGATATGGAAGGAGCAGGCTGGAAGGACAAATCCTCAGAATTCATCTATAAGGGTGAAACAGAGTTTGTAGGATACGAAAAGACCGAATGCAACGCAAATGTTGAAGCTCTTGTTATTGATAACGAGCTTTACAAGGAGGTAAAGAAAGGGGATAAGTGCTATATTATTCTCGATAAGACACCTTTCTATGCAGAAAGTGGCGGTCAGGTTGCAGATGACGGTTACATTTACAATGAAAGTGGCGGAATTGCCAGAGTAGATTACGTTTATAAATTTGAAAAGGTATTTGCACATCAGTGTGAAATTGAAGAAGGATCATTTACAGAAGGCGATAAAGTAGATGCCATGATCTTTGATACACACAGAAACATTACTGCAGCTAACCACTCGGCAACTCATATGCTTCAGAAGGCACTTCAGGAGGTTCTGGGTGATCACGTTAAGCAGTCCGGTTCACATGTTGATAGACATGGTCTCAGATTCGACTTTACTCATTATCAGGCAATGACTCCTGAAGAAATTCATGAAGTTGAAGAGCTTATCAATGATAAAATCAGACACTTCATTCCTGTCACCACAAAGGTAATGAATATCAAGGAAGCTGAGAAGGAAGGAGCAATGGCTCTCTTCGGTGAAAAGTACGGCGAAGAGGTAAGGGTTGTTTCAATTGGTCAATTCAGTAAGGAATTCTGCGGTGGTACTCATGTGCAGAATGCCGGCGACATCGGTGCCTTCAAAATCGTAAGCGAAAGCGGTGTTGCATCAGGAGTGAGACGTATTGAAGCCATTACTTCACAGGTTATTAAGGCTCGCTATGATGAAAGCGAAGACCTGCTGAGCAAAACAGCTGATATACTCAAGGCAAAGAAGGACGTTCTCCTTGATAAGGCAGCTGCATTAATGGAAGAGAACAAGGCTCTCAAGAAGGAAATAGAAGAGCTTAAGAAGGCTGAAATGAACAAGGGAATGGATAGCCTTGTTGATGATGCTGTTGAAATCAACGGCGTTAAGCTCATTGCAAAACAGTTCGATGACTACGGAATCAATGATCTCCGTGAGCTTTCAGACCAGATTAAGGCTTCAAACAAGGGCGTAGCAATGGTATTTGCTGCTGTTGCAGGCGGTAAGGTTACATTCCTCGTTTCACTTACTGATGACCTTGTTGAAAAGGGCATGCATGCCGGTAAGATGATCAAGGAAATTGCAGCTGCAGCAGGTGGCGGTGGCGGCGGTAAGGCTGACATGGCACAGGCCGGAGCCAAGGACCCTTCAAAGCTTAATGATGCATTTGCAAAGGCAGAAGAACTCATTAAAAATTGTTAAGATGACTTGTAATAATTTGTAAACTAATGTTATACTGTTAACACATAGATGTTAGGAGGTTTCATATGGATAGACAGACCAGAATGTATGATAACTTTGACAGAGTAGAACAGAAGACAATAGAAGAAATTCTGACCATAGTATATGATGCTCTTGAAGAAAGGGGATATAACGCTATTGATCAGATGGTTGGTTATATCTTATCAGGAGATCCATCCTATATTACAAGCCACAATAACGCAAGAAACGTTATCGGCAGAATCGAAAGGGATGACCTGGTAGAAGAACTTATCAAGGCTTACCTTCACAAATAAGTGATCGTAATAATTTGACATGAAAAAAATAGGATTAGATGTAGGAGATAAAACAATAGGCGTCGCTGTTAGTGACGCCTTAAATATTACTGCGCAGGGCATAATGACCATTGAACGTATCGGAATCAAGAAGGATACGAACAAGGTCATTGAGCTCATAAAAGAACACATGTGCGACACAGTTGTAATAGGACTGCCGCTGAAGCTTGATGGCACGGACAGCATACAGACTGAAAAAGTACGTGAATTCCGCACAAAGCTGGAAAACAAATTAAAAGCCGAGAGAATGGGTGATATTAAAATAGTATTCCAGGATGAAAGACTTACAACAGTCATGGCGGAGAGAGTATTAATTGAAGCCGATCTGTCAAGAGCCAAAAGAAAGACAGTAATCGATAAACAGGCAGCAGTAATAATACTGCAGAGTTATCTGGATTCGAACAGTCACTGCTGAAAATAGAAACAAAAGACCTGAGGTAGAAGAAAGTCATCTGAGCTTCAGGTCTATTATTTTGAGATTTAACTATTCCGATAATCATAATTTTCGGAATAGATATGGCCATAAAGCATGGGATAGGCCCAAATCGACCTATCCCAGTAATTGCAATGCTTGTAGCGATTATTTGCTTAAAAAACGACCTTCTATTTTTCGATTTAAGCGTTTTTTTAATACCCTTTTGATATCTATATCCTTGTATTTTTAATTGAATTTCAGCCTTATATCAAATTACAGGCTCTGCGGTATTTCAAGGATCATTCCTGCTTCAATATGTCCATCTTCTATATCATTAGCCTGACAAATTTCATATACAGCCTTTCTTACATCCTTATCGCTGCTTTTGTACTGATATGCAATATCCCATAATGTATCTCCGGGAACAACTTCAACTGTAATCTGATCACTTGGTTTAGCCAGAGCTGTTGATACATCAAATCCTGTTACATATCCAAATGCGCCTATAATGAGTCCTGCAACTATAACCAGGAATGTTATAAATCTAAATGGTGACTTAATTCTGTACTTCTTATTACTCTTTTTCATATGACACCTCTCTTTCCTGCCCTATGAACGTTTGTTCGCAATATGAATATAACAGAATGTTTGTTCTTTGTCAACACTTATTTAAACATTTGTTCGCATTAATTTATCGTAGAATCTATTGAATACTTCCAGCACCCTGTTTCTGAATATAATGCCGAGAATAAACAGGATTACTGCTATGATACCGATTATTATTGCTGCTGTATAATTCCCCTGCATCATCTGATGCCCTATCAGAAGTGAACCCATTATTCCAGGTGTTCTGCCCAGGGTTGAAATAATAATAAAGGGTCTGAATTTAAGTTCAGATAGGCCCGCAACGTAGTTGCAGATATCCTTTGGCAGTCCAGGAATCAGATAAATGAGAAATACAATTGCTACTGCACGCCTGCTATTCATGTGATCAAGAACTTCATTGATTTTTTTCTCTCCGAAGAGAACGTGCATTGCATCCTTTCCTATTATTTTAGCCAGATAGTATGTGATAAAGCTACCGATGACCGCACCTATAATAGAAAATATAAGGCCAAACCAGAATCCGTAGAGATATCCCGCAGCCAGTTGAAGAACATTTCCCGGAATTATGCTTATAACTATTTGAATAACCATGACTCCAAGATATACAAGTATTCCTTCGGTTCTGTAAGATCTCAGGAGTGCAACAACTTCCCTGTAATTCTTCAGTTCGTCGATTAAATCATGCTGAAAAAAGTAGATATAAGCTGGTATTCCGAAAATAATAAAAAGAAAAAGTGACAGCTTAAGAACAGCCATCACTTTCTGGTATTTTTCACTTCTGTTTTTCTTATTGTCCGTAACCATATTATGTAACCCAATACCCAAATCTATTACATTTATTCCTTATTCATAATTTCATTTGCCATTCCGATTATTTCCTTGTCAATACCCAGCATTTCAGCAATATGCAGTGCATCGTGAGGTATTGCGGCACCCTCTTTTATCTCAATAAGGCGATAATCCATGTATCTACCGATGATTTCAATTCTCTCCTTGCGGTTTGCATATGCAAGCTCTCTCTTTATCAGTGCAAAATCAGCATTTCTAAGACCGGAAACCTGCATGTTCTTAATGCGTTTTTCATCTTCCATAACGTCGTAATGTGTTGTAATCAGGCACATGTACGGTTTTTCAAGAAGATAATGCACAAGACTCTTTGTCAGAGCCAGGCCTTCACGAGGATTTGTTCCGCTTGCTATTTCATCAACGAGAACAAATGATCTTTCAGTGCAGTTATCCATTATTTCCTTGAGTTCTTCCATTTCGGAACCGAAGCTTGAAAGTCCTCTTTCAAGGGACTGGCTGTCACCGATGAGTATCTGCATGTGGTTGGCAAGGCCGATTTCTGCCTTTGCACAAGGAACAAAGAAACCGTACTGGGCCAGCAGCTGAACCATTCCCACCATCTTCAGGGATACTGTCTTGCCGCCCATGTTTGCGCCTGTAATGCAGGTTACGCCTTCAGTAAGCTGAATATCTATAGGTGTATATTTCTTGCCTTTGGATTTGAGAACGTCCTCTGCCTGCAGCTGTCTGCCTTCAGTAATATTGATAATGTGCTCTTCTACAATAACCGGTTTAATGCAGTTATGAGCCATGGCGTATGATGCTTTTGCCATTGCCAGGTCAAGTGCACCGATAATTTCGCAGTTTTTTTCAAGAGTTTCGTGCCAGTTCCAGATATCTCTTGAGAGTTTTTCTCTTACAACGGCTTCTTCCTCTTCTATTCGGTTATCGATTTCAATCATTCTGCCGCTTATTTCATAGGTCTCGGCCGTTTCTTTCAGGCCAAAGGTAATGGACATGTAGTCCTGATCTGTAACCTCCAGTTCCTCAATCTTGCTTATTTTATCGATTTCGTCCGATTCAGCCTTTGAAACTACATAGTCAAATTTAGGTGTGAGTGTTATTCCGTATTTCTCATGAATCAGGTTCTTCACACTTTTGTGTTCTTTCCTAAGCTGGATTTCAAGATCACGCTTTTCTTTACGAAGTGAACCGAGAACATCTGAAAATTCTTCGTAAATATAGAACGTATTTACTCTGTCTTTTCTCGGATCAAGAATATTGAGAAGATCAGATGTATCGGATATTACAAAATCAGCAGGAATTACATCCTTCACTTTATCCAGTTCGCCGAGAATCTGTTCGCACTGAAGGAGAAATGCCTTGATTTCAAAGAGTTCAACCATTGATAGAGTGCTTTCCTGACTTCTTTCAATGGAAAATGAGTTGTCCTTCATGCAGTGCAGAATCTCAATGAGTTTGTCATTAAGCTTAGGATTATCACGGATAATTTCCTGTATTATTTCAATTTTATCAAGAGCTTCTCTCAGTTCAGCTTCCTGCCCAGGGAAAAACGGTGTTCTTTCCTTCAGTTGTTTCTTGCCGAATGGAGTCCATGGATTGATGTTGTTTACAACATAATCAAAACCCGTCTGTTCTCTTGTTTTAATATTAGCTAATCTTCTGGCCATTTCTATCTCCTTTTATCTGAATCTATAAAAGATATCTGTCCTCAAGTTCCTGCAGAGCCTTGATTACACCGAATTTTGAATGTTCGTATGTAAGTCCGCCCTGGAAATATACAACGTAAGGCTCACGTATTGGCGCATCTGCAGAAAGTTCAATGGATGAGCCCTGTACAAATGCTCCTGCAGCCATGATTACAGGATCCTCGTAGCCCGGCATTGCCCATGGCTCAGGTGAAACCTGCGAATCTATCGGTGCAGCGGCCTGAATTCCTTTGCAGAAAGCTATTACTGCTTCCGGTGAACCAAGCTTAACTGCCTGAATTATATCACTTCTGAGATCTTCTGCAGCCGGACATACATCATATCCGAGCTTTTCAAAGGCCTTTGCACATAATACAGCGCCTTTTACTGCGCCATTTACAGTCTTTGGAGCGATGAACAGACCCTGGAGCATTGTTCTTGTCTGTCCGAATGTAAGCCCGCATTCTCCGCCGATACCCGGTGTAGTAAGACGATAGCTGATCTTTTCAACAAGATCTGAGCGTCCTGCAACATATCCGCCGGTCAGAGCAAGTCCGCCGCCCGGATTCTTTATGAGTGAACCGGCCATGATGTCGGCACCAACGTCAGTTGGCTCATTAACATGCAGGAATTCACCATAGCAGTTATCAACCATGCAGATAATATCAGGATTAATGTTTTTTACAAAGGCAACCCACTCCTCTATTTCCTCAATTGTTATGGCCTTTCTCCAGCCGTAACCCGTTGCTCTTTGAACAGTTACCATTCTGGTAGCAGGTGTAATTGCCTTTGCTAGAGCTTCCAGGTCTATGCGCCCGTCTGCCGTTAATTCAATCTGATCGTATGATACGCCGTAATCTTTAAGTGAACCCTTGCCTTCGCCGCGAATTCCTATCGTTTCTTCCAGTGTGTCATATGGTGCGCCGGTGCAGTAAATCAGCTGGTCACCGGGACGCAGAATGCCCATGAGAGTAAGGCTCAATGCGTGTGTACCGTTTACTATAATAGGTCTTACCAGTGCAGCTTCAGCATGGAAAATGTCAGCAAATACCTTCTCGGTTGCTTCACGTCCGGCGTCGTCATATCCATAGCCGGTATTCCATGAAAAATGTCTGTCACATATGCCATTCTTCTGGAATGCATCGAGAACCTTGTACTGGTTGTATGTCATGATGTCATCAAGATCCTCAAAGCAGCCCATGACATCTTTTTCGCATTCGTCAATTAAATTTAATATTTTATCGGATATTCCGAGATTTTCGTGCAGTAAATTATATGTATTAGTCTTCACCTGTAGTATTTTCCTTTCTTTCGAGTTCCCATTCCATATCCTTGACGAGATCCCGTTTAACGTTCATTTTATGGCTGGCGTAGAGCTGAGTTGTAGTAACCTGCTCATGATCCAGCAAAGCCTGTACATCGAATATTGAATTGCCGCGCCCGATAAGGCTTGTAGCTGCTGTAGCCCTGAGTTTATGCGGGCTGTAACCGGCTTTTCGTGATGTTGCCAGGCCTATTGATGTGTATTTTTTAACCAGATCCCTGATGGCTCTTTCGGTCATTCTGCGCCCCTGCAAAGACAGGAACAGCGCATCTTCATGTCCTTCCTGAATCTTTTCTTCATCAAGGCGCTCGTTTTCAAGATAGTCAAGAAGAACCTGGGTAACCGACTGGTTCATCGGCATTATTGCTTCTTTATCACGCTTTCTGTATATCTTGAATTCACCTCTGTTGAAGTTGAAGGATGAAACATTCAGACCCTGCAGCTCAAAGAGTCTCAGACCGTAGGTCAGGAACAGAATCAGAATGGCCTTATCTCTTTTTCTTGTCTTTTCCCAGTACTGATGCTCCTTAGGTGTAAGATTGGCGCCGGTTGTTACAGCATCAAGCATTATCATTACTTCGTCGTCCTGGAGAGCCTTGATTTCACGTTCTCCTGCCTTTGGAACTCTTATTGGATCGAAGCCGTCGGTAATGTTTTTTTCAATGAGCTCATCGTGGTAAAGTTGCTTGAACAGTACCGATACTGAAGATTTCTTGCGGGCCAGAGTCTTGTTTGAATTTTCGAATACTATTATTTCATCTTCTTTTTCAACCCTATAGTTTCGACAGTAATCAATAAACTGATTAATGTCCTTTGCCTTAATATTGTTGAATTCTTCTTTAGTAATGTCTTCTGGAATCTTAGCAGAGGTTTTCCCAGTTTCGTTTATCAGATAATTACAGAAAAACCTGATATCCGAAAGATAAGCCAGCCTTGTCATAGGCAGAACATTTCCTCTCAGATAAGCAAAAAAGCCCCGCATGAAGCCTGGGAGCTGATTCTGGATATCCTCACAGCGAGACACAATTTCGTGTTCTCTGAGGACAATATTGTCGGGTTTGTCGCTTCTGTTATTAAGCTTTACGCTTTTGCTCTCACCCACCTGGCAATCTCCTCCATAACATCCCTATCATTCAAGTATTCCGATAAATTTATCCAATTCATTTTATCATATCTTCTGAACCAGGTTAACTGTCTTTTAGCATAATGTCTGGTATTTTTTTTGATAAGCTCCACAGTTTCCTCAAATGTCCCCTGCCCATTGAGAAAATCTATGATTTCCTTGTAGCCTATGCCCTTCATGGAAATGTCATCGGAAGTCAGTCCCATATCCATAAGACCCTTAACCTCGTCAAAAAGACCTGATTCGACTAATTTATCGACTCTCATATTAATTCGCTCGTAGATCTCATTTCTGTCCCTTGTAAGGCATACGAGAACGGCATCATATCTGCCATTTTCCTCTGAAATGCAGCTAAACGGACGGATGAAATCCTCGCCATCCTCCAGGCGCTCAAGTGCCCTTATTATCTTCTTGGTATTGTTCGGGTGTATCGCTTCCGCCGCCTCGGGATCTCTGTCAGCAAGCATTTCATGCAAAACCAGACTACCCTGTGTTTCGGCAATCTCTTCAAGCTCATTTCTGAATTCATCATTTTTAGGTGATTCTCCGAAATCCATATCATAGAGAATTGAATTGAGATAAAGTCCGGTTCCTCCAGAAATAACAGGAAGCTTTCCCCTGGAAATAATGTCATCTATGGCATCAAGCGCAAGTTCCTGATATCTGGCAACTGAAAATTCATCTCTCGGGTCAACAAAATCAACCAGGTGATGAACAGCCTGGTTTCTTTCTTCTTCAGAAGGCTTGGCGCTGCCGATATCCATGTATTTATAAAGCTGCATGGAGTCGCATGATACGATTTCGCCGTCAAATTCACGCGCCGCCTTAATGGCATATTCAGTTTTTCCTACCGCTGTAGGCCCTGCAATTACAAGGATTTGAGGCTTTTGCATGATATCAGACTCTCTTGAACATCCTTTCCATTTCGTGCTTAGTGATTTTCACAAATGTAGGTCTGCCGTGCGGACATGAAAACGGGTTATCGCAATGTTTAAGCTGATTGAACAGAGCGTCAATTTCTTCATAAGCAAGCAAATCACCGGCTTTAACAGCTGATTTGCAGGATCTCATGATGATTTTCTCAAGGACACTGTTGTTTTTCAGGTCCGGTCTTTCGCTGAATTCGTTAAACAGATCATTAAGGAATTCTTCAGCTTCCGACATTTCCATAAATGCCGGAATTTCACGAACAATATATGTATTATTTCCGAAGAATTCAATGTCATATCCCATGTTTCTTACGGTTGAAATCCAGCTCTCTTCAGTAGCGGAAACATCTGCTGATACATTGAAATTCAAAGGCAGCATTAA
Source organism: Bacillota bacterium (assembly GCA_030535275.1). Lineage (GTDB taxonomy): Bacteria > Bacillota > Clostridia > Peptostreptococcales > Anaerovoracaceae > Lentihominibacter. The sequence continues at coordinate 9,102 of JAUNIQ010000035.1, forward strand.
CTGTTGCTGAGCCTTTTCTTCTGAATTGTACTGTTTAAGCAGTCTCTCGTAGAATATTCTCTCATGGGCCGCATGCTGATCAATAAGATAGAATACATCCTCGCTCTGACATGCAATGTATGTGTTGAAAACAGCTCCGATTATTGTAAGATCATCAAATTCAAATGGTCTTATAATAGCTTCGGGTATTTCTTCGATTTTTCCGATTTCGCTTTCTTGGTTTAATGAATTATCAGTTTCATCTCTTAAAGTAGTCAATAACGATTTTATGTC
>JAUNIQ010000035.1:9384-13190 GCA_030535275.1 Bacillota bacterium
CTACTTGCTCGCCCTTTTCTTCGGTTTTGATTACCGGTCTGGCAATCTGCGGCGCTTCCTTCTTAGCCTCATAAACGAATGCTTTTTCACTCATTTTAGGGGTTTCAGCAATAGATGGAATTGCCTCTTTCCCTTGCAATGACTGGCTTACAGCCATTGTAACAAAGTCTTCCACTTCTGCATTGTCATCAAATCTGACTTCCCTCTTTGTCGGGTGAATGTTAACATCCAGTTTTTCCGTAGGCATGGCCAGAAACAGGAAAGCAATAGGAAATCTTCCCTGGAAAAGCCTTTCTTTGTAAGCTTTATCAAGCGCCCTCTCCATTACTGAGCTGGCAATTATTCTTCCGTTTACGCAGAATATCTGCCTGTTTCTTGATGGCAGTGATGTACCCGGATCGGATACAAATCCCTTGAGAGTGAAGCCGTTTTCACTCTTTTCTACAGGAATCAGGCCTTTTGCCAGGTCCGAACCGTAAATGCTTATGATGTTCGCCAGAATATTACCCCTTCCTGAGGTGGTAAACACTGTATTTGAGCCGTTTATAAGCTGAAAGCGGACATCCGGATAGGATAATGCGATTCTGGACGCGAAATCGATGATTCTTCGGCTTTCGGAGGCTGCTGAATTAAGGAACTTATGTCTGGCCGGAACATTATAAAACAGATCTTTAACCGTAATTGTTGTTCCGTCAGGACAGCCTGTGGATGTATTTTCAAGAATTTCACTGCCCTCTGTTATGAGTCGGCAGCCTGCCTTTGCATCTGCAGTCTTTGTTATAAGTTCGACTCTTGCTACAGCGCATATGCTGGCAAGGGCTTCACCTCTGAAACCGAGAGTTCCTATGCAGTCAAGGTCCTTTTCGCTTGTGATTTTGCTTGTAGCGTGGCGCCTGAAGGCAAGCTCTGCCTCATCAGCAGGAATTCCGCAGCCGTTATCGGTAATTCGGATATAGGAAATACCGCCATCCCTGATTTCAATGGTAATGGCTGTGGCTCCTGCATCCAGGGAATTCTCAACGAGCTCCTTCACTATGGATACCGGTCTGTCTATAACCTCGCCCGCTGCGATTTTGTCTGCGGTTTTCTTGTCTAATAATCTGATCATTTCACTAAATTATTGATTTCAGTTCCTCCAGAAGCTTAAGTGCTTCAGAAGGAGTTGTATTCATGAGATCCAGTTCCCTCAGCTTAACCAGCACTGCATTAGGTGCTGAATCAAAGAGCGAAAGCTGCATTTCAGTCTGGGCTGCATCATGAGATGTGCCTGCTTTTGCATCTGTTTCGCTGAAGGCTCTGAGATTGTGTTCCTTGTCTTCGTTAAGTGAATCCAGGTGAATCTGTGCATTTTCAAGGAGTTCAGCCGGTGCTCCGGCAAGCTTGGCAACATGAATTCCATAGGATCTGCTTGCGCTGCCCTTAACGATCTTGTGCAGGAATACTATGTCTCCCTTGTCTTCTGATACGTCAACGTTCAGGTTTTTAACACCCGGAAGTGTATCTTCAAGGACAGTCATTTCGTGATAATGAGTGGCAAAGAGAGTCCTCATTCTGCGTTCAGGCTTGCAGATATATTCTGCAGCTGACCATGCTATCGAAAGTCCGTCATAGGTGCTTGTGCCTCTGCCGATTTCATCCAGAATTATGAGCGATTTAGACGTTGCAGTGTTGAGAATATAGGCAAGCTCGCTCATTTCAACAAAGAATGTGCTCTGACCCTGGGCCAGATTATCCGAAGCACCTATTCTGGTGAATATTCTGTCGCATATGCCGATTCTGGCATTTTCGGCAGGAACGAAACAGCCTGCCTGGGCCATGAGAACTATCAGCGCAGTCTGCCTCATGTACGTTGATTTACCGGACATGTTAGGGCCGGTGATAATCAGAAGATTTGAGCCTTCCCTGTCGAGATATGTATCATTATTTACGAAAATGCCATCTCTTATAGTCTGCTCTATTACAGGATGGCGGCCTTTTTCTATGGTAATTACATCGCCATCATCAACAGACGGCTTCACGTAGTTGTTTCTCTCTGAAACCTGAGCGAATGAAGTCAGTACATCGAGCTCGGCAATTGCTGCAGAAGTACTCTGAATTTCACTGATATAGCCCTGAAGGTGCTCCCTCATTTCAGTGAAAAGCTCATATTCCATTCTGTTGATCTCGGCCTCTGCATTTAGAACAAGTCTTTCCGTATCCTTAAGCTGCGGAGTTACAAATCTCTCACAGTTAACCAGTGTCTGCTTTCTGATGTAATCCTCAGGAATAAGGTCGTAATAGGACTTAGTAACCTCAAGATAATATCCGAATACCTTGTTGAAGCCGACCTTAAGATTCTTGATTCCCGTTCTTTCCCGCTCGGAAGCTTCAAGTGAAGCAATCCAGTTCTGGGCGTCAGCGATTGAAGCCTTGAGATTATCCAGCTCTTCAGAATAACCGGCTCTGATAAGTCCACCCTCTTTAACAGTGAAGGGCGGCTCATCCACTATTCCCGCATCAATGGTTTCAAATACATCAGAAAGCGGGTAAATCCTGTCGTGAATATCCTCAAGAATGGCTGAATCAACAGACTCCAGTTCCATTCTTATTTCCGGAAGCACACGGCACGAGCCGGACAGTGCAATAAGATCTCGACCATTGGCCTTGCCTGTTGCAATTCGTCCTGCCAGACGCTCAAAATCATATACCTGTTTCAGGTGTTCCTTGATGTTGTTGCGGATAATCACATTCTCCAGAAGAGTGTCCACTCCATCAAGTCTGAGTCTGATCATGTCCACATTGTTCAGCGGCTCTCTCAGCCACTGCTTCATCTTTCTGGAGCCCATTGCCGTATGGGTTTTATCGAGAACGCCGAGAAGTGAACCCTGAAGCTTCTTTTCAAAGAGAGTCTCCGTAAGCTCAAGGTTCTTGATTGTTGATTTGTCCAGAGACATGTGCTGCCCCATCACATAAACGCTTAAATTTCTAATGTGAGACAGATCGTTTTTCTGAGTATCATGCAGATACAAAAGCAAGGCTCCCAGTGCCATTTCACCTGCGGAATCCTCCTCAACGCCTATTCCGTGAAGTGCACCAACACTGAACTGACGCTTTATGGAATCTCTGGCCGCATCACGTCTGTAAAAGCTTTCGTCTGCAATATTAAAACAGGCCTCTGTAATAGGCCTGATGTCTTCAATATCAATGGCATCAGCAGTATTCTGGTCAAGAATTACCTCTCGGGCATTAATTTTAACCAGTTCATTTATCAGGGACTCGCGTCTTCCGTATCCGTCTATGGATGAAAGCCTTATTTCACCTGTGGAAACATCACAGTATGAGAGGCCAACGCTGTTTTCGTCCATGAATACTGATGCAATATAGTTGTTTTCGTTTTCTTTAAGCATGGTACTGCTTACTACAGTACCGGGAGTAACAATCTGAATGACCTCCCTCTTCACTATGCCCTTGGCGGAAGCGGGATCTTCAGTCTGTTCACAGATTGCAACCTTGTAGCCCTTCTCAATGAGCCTGCTGATATAGGTTTCAGCGGCATGGAAAGGGACTCCGCACATGGGAGCCCTTTCTTCTAAACCGCATTGTTTACCTGTAAGTGTCAGCTCCAGTTCTCTTGAAGCTGTTTTGGCATCGTCAAAGAACATCTCGTAGAAATCGCCCAGCCTAAAGAACAGGATACAATCCTGATGTTCTTCCTTTATATCAAGATACTGCTGCATCATGGGCGACAGTTTTGACTTTGCCACTTTAATCTCCTCTTACTTTCCCAGCTTTTGTTATAAGCTTCAATACCCAGCTTAATGAGTTCT
>JAUNIQ010000036.1 GCA_030535275.1 Bacillota bacterium
GGTGACGAGGACAGTAAGCGCTGCCTTTGCGTCTGCCCGCCGTCTTTCTGACAATAAAAAAGTGGCTGTCACACCGAAACAGTGCGACGGCCACTTATATGGGATATTCATTAGATTATTTTTCTTCCTGTGAAGCCTTGTAGTCAGCCATGATCTTCTGCTCAATGTTCTTAGGAACAGGATCATGTCTTGAGAATTCCATTTCGAATGAGCCTCTTGCCTGAGTCATTGTTCTCAGAGCAATAGCATAGTCGAGGAGTTCAGCCTGTGGAGCTTCAGCCATCAGTCTCTGGATTCCGCCTCCGATAGGTTCCATGCCCAGTACAGCGCCACGTCTGTTAGGCAGGTCGCCCATTACTGCTCCTACGTAATCGTCAGGAACCTTGATTGTCAGCTTCATGATAGGCTCGAGCAGGCAAGGGTTAGCTTCTGCAATACCCTTCTTGAATGCCAGTGATGCGGCAATCTTGAATGCCATTTCGTTTGAGTCTACTTCGTGGTATGAACCATCGTAGAGGATAGCCTTAACGTTCTGAACCTTACATCCTGCGAGAGGTCCCTTTTCCATGCATTCTCTCAGACCCTTTTCAACTGCAGGTACGTAGTTCTTAGGAACTGAACCGCCGAAGAGTTCTTCGCCGAATTCGAATTCTTCTTCTGATGGTGAGAATCTGATGTGTACGTCACCGTACTGTCCTGCGCCACCGGTCTGCTTCTTGTGCTTACCCTGAACGTCTGATGTTCCCTTGATTGTTTCTCTGTAAGCAATCTTCTGAGGAACTGTTACTACTTCAACACTGAACTTGTCCTTAAGCTTATCCTTCATGATGTTCAGCTGAATATCTCCCTGACCTCCGATGAGTGTCTGGTGTGTTTCTGTATTGTTTTCAAGTACGAATGAAGGGTCTTCTTCCATAAGTCTCTTCAGTCCTGTACCCATCTTTTCATCGTCGCCGCTCTTTGCAGGTTCAACGCACTGATACAGTGTTGGTGATGGGAACTGAATTGCAGGGAACTTAACCTGGCTTGCCTTTTCACAGAGAGTGTCGCCTGTCTTTGTGTTCTGCAGCTTACCGATAGCTACGATGTCACCTGCAACAACTTCTGATGCATCTTCCTGGTTCTTTCCTCTTGCGAAGAACAGTGATCCAAGCTTTTCATCCTTTTCTGAATTTGAATTGTACAGAACCTGTCCTGACTTGATTGTTCCGCTGATAACCTTAGCCAGTGAAATCTTGCCCAGGAATGAATCTGCCAGAGTCTTGAAGATAAGAACTGCAGGCTTTCCTGCTGCATCTACTGCTACTTCGATATCATTGTCTGAACCGTCCTTTGCAGCATATGGTGCGTGGTCTGTTGCCTTTGGAACGAAGTCGATGAACTGCTGGAGAACTTCCTTAACTCCATCGCCTGTCATTGATGAGCATGTGAATACAGGAACGATATCTCCCTGGCCGATACCCTTTGACAGACCCTTTGCAAACTGTTCGTCAGTAAGAGTCATGTTTTCGAAGTATGCTTCCATGAGTTCTTCGTCTGTTCCTGCGATTTCTTCTTCCATTGATTCTCTGTCATCCAGAGTAACAACTGATGAACCGAACTTAGCCTTCAGTTCGCCAATGAGTTCGTCAACATTTACGTTTTCCTTGTCAGTCTTGTTAATCAGGAAAAATCTTGGTACTCCGAATTCCTTGCATGAATCCCATGCCTTTTCAGTACCAACCTGGATTCCGGATGAAGCATCAACGAGGATTGCTGCTGCTTCAACAGCTCTCAGTGCTGAGTTAACTTCACCAACGAAGTCAAATGAACCCGGTGTGTCAACGAAGTTGATCTTAACCTTGTTAAATTCAACCGGTACTACTGTACAATTGATTGAATAACCTTTTTCGATTTCCATCTTGTCATAGTCGGATACTGTCTGTCCTTCTTCGACTTTACCAAGTCTGGAAATCACGCCTGTTGCCAGCAGTGCAGCTTCGAGGAATGTAGTTTTTCCGCAGCCGCCGTGTCCTACCAGCGCAACGTTTCTAATGTTTTCGCTTTTATAGCCCTTCATCTAATGAGACCTCCCTAAAATTATTTACTGTCTTATAGTGTATGCCCGCGCATACGCAAATAGTATAACATTTCAGGAACGCCATAGCAATCAGTTTTTCTTCATTATAACGGTCAATCCTGCAAGCCCGCTTATCGCCAGTGCAAAGGCAAGAATCAGCAGGTTCATGCCGTCTCCCGTATCAGGTTCGCGGTCCATTGGCTTGGTAATGTCAACGGACTCGGCCTTGTTGTTTATATCCTCATGGACGGCTATGAGATTATTTCCCTGGTAGAGTCTCTCGAAGGCAACCACCGTGCTTCCCCCAAGGCCTTCACTGTCCAGTTCGTAGTCCATCTTCAATGAGCCGCTGGAATTTTCCGGTGTGAACACTACTTCGCTTTCTGTCCCTTCAACTTCCCGGCCCGTGGATTTATCTACGAGTTTTCCTACTATTGTATATTCCATGCCCGGTTCGACTCCGCTGTATTTAACCGTATCCGAAATGTTCAGCACGCCTCCTTCTGTCGCCGATGATTCTCCTGTCTCGGCAATTGTGGCACTGGTGCTGATGTCAGGAGCGGTCGGATTCTCCAGAACCGTCTCCGACTGAGCGGGCGCAGCAACTTTAATGTCGTGGGTCGCCACATCCAGCTCGTAGCCTCTGGACGGCTCAATCTCCTTAAGGTAGTACTCGCCATAGGGAATGTTGTTGGCAAACGCCTGACCGTCTTCACCTGTAACAAGCTCCGCATATTTTTTATCGGTGGCTTTGCTGTAGAGACCGTAGTTTGCCCCTTCCAGAGTATAATATGTATTCCCGTCGGTAATTCCGGGATCTGCAGATGTTTTTGTGAGATCCACCCGTCCGAAATCCACCCAGTTGATTGAATAGGAAATCGAGTTCACCGTACTAAGGTTGAAAAGCTGGCTCTGCTTCCCCTTAGGCTGAATGATGTAGGGCTGGAAATCCGTAATGGCTGCAGCCATTGCCGGCGACTCATAGCTTCCCTGCACTGTAGAAGGCGCAGTGATTCTGAAGGATTCGCCTACTGCCACATTTACAGTTCCCGACTGGGCCTCAAGCTCTCCCTTGTACAGAGTAGCCCCTTCCGGAACAGGAACGTCAATTGAATTGCCCTCTGTTCCGCCCACTTTTATTTCGGGAGTTTCCTGCACCAGCTTTTCCTCGTTCCAGCTGGCGTCAACCGTCGCCGCACTGAGGCCTATTTCGGATCTCCCCGGCGGATCAGGCCAGCTCTTAACGGCGGCCAGAAGATTTTTAACCACCTTTTTCGTAGCGCTGCTGCATCCCATGAATGCATCCGTACTGGATTTCTCTCCATCGTAAATATAGCTGAGCATAATATGGCAGAGGATATAAGCACCCTGGTCTCCCATGTAGCAGTCCTTCCTGCTTATGCCCTCAAGATACTGCTCTGTCTTCTCGCTGTAGCCCGGGCTCCCATAGGAGTAGTAAAGGGCCTTTGTCATAAGTGCCGAGTTGTAAGGTTTAGCCGTGTGTTTGGCTTTGCCGCTGTATGTTTTCTTAGGCTCTATGCAGTATGAAATCAGCTCCTGGCCATCGCATGAAACCCGAAACAGATGAGTTCTTCCGGACTCATATTTTATTTTCCCCTTGCTGTAGAGCGTAACGGTTTTGCTGGTGGCCTCGCCCTGAGCAAATATCATCACGCTTCCGTCCTCAATAATATCCTCAACAGCCTCCTGAGACTCGCTGTCCTCGGTTTCAACCTCAACAGTGCCCACCATTTCAAATTCCTCGCTGGCTTCGGCAGGCTGGCTGCTTTCCTGACCTTCAGAGCTTTCCTTATCAGTCTCCTGCGTTGCTGTCGCTTCCGTATTATCGGTTACTTCTCCGGTATCTGCTGCAAAAGCAAGACTGCTGCTCACCATTAAAAACAATAAAAAAGCAGCTATCCCCTTTCGCAGAAGGCTTCCCTTCTTTCTGTAATGCATCTTTCAATACCCCTTTCGCATTTAATTGATGCCGAATAGCTTACTTTCCCTTTATATGACAACTATACCATATATTTACATATTGTCAATCCCGTATTTTATCTGTACTCTCCTGAGTTTTTTGAGCATAGGTCCCGCCAGAAGCAGGAGAAATATTACCGTAGCACCTGCATGCACCAGATTGAAATACACTGCTGCGCCATATACTGCCACAACTGTGGCAAGGGTAGGATGAGGCGTCATCGCTAGTATGGTCCATATGTCAACTATTCCTCCGTAAAGGAAAAATACGGCGACCGCTCCGAATATGAGCAGCGGCAGTTTCCTCTTTCCGATAAAGCTGTCTGCCTTTGCATAATACTTCTTAAAGAGAATTCCTGCCAGGAATCCAACAAGTCCCATGGCTACCATCTGGAAAGGAGTCCACGGCCCCTGACCGAAGATGAAATTGGAAACAAAGGCCGCCATGGCACCAACCATAAAGCCAGATTCTCCGCCCAGTGCTACTCCCGCAATTATTACAATCGCCAGAATCGGCTTGAAATTGGGTAGCATAAAGAACGCCGCTCTGCCGACCACTGCCGTGGCGATGAGGACAGCCAGCAATACCAGTTCTCTTGCCTGCACCTTTCTTCTTTCGAATTTAACGAAGAACGGTATCAGTGCCAGAAGCGCTATTAAAATGCTGATTAAAAGATAATGCTCACCCATTTGCTCTGATAAGTTCCACTAAATCATCAACGTTTACTGCGTTATTAAAAATGTGTCTGGACATTCTGTTTACTGCAGTTGTATAGAAGCTGTTGCCCGAGAAAAATGCTCTCGGCGCATTTGTTGTAATAATCTTTCCGTCGAAGAACATGGCACATCTGTCACCGTAGCGTCCACAGAATTCCACATCGTGGGAAACTATGAGAATAGTTGTGCCCTTCTCCTTCAGTTCGTTCAGAATTTCCGCCAGTCTCTGCTTCAGCTCATTGTCCAGGCCTTTGGTAGGCTCGTCCAGAAGCAGAATGTCCGGCTCAGTCTGAAGAATCTTTGCCAGGGCAACCCTCTGCTGCTCCCCGCCGCTGAGATCATAAGGATGCGAATCCATAAGCTTCTCAACATCCAGAAATGAGTAATCGGCTCCGGAGCCATTGCTCATCTTCAGTTCCTCGCCGACTGTATCCTCTGTGAAGAGTATCTGCGGGTTCTGCGGAAGCATGGCGGTTCTGCCCTTTATCTTCACCTTGCCTCTGTAGGCCTTGCGAAGTCCCGCTGCCAGGGACATGGCAGTGGTCTTGCCCGTTCCATTGCCTCCAACGATGCAGAATATTTCTCCCGGATATACCTTTAGAGATAAATCCTTCAATACATCGCTGTCGTTTTTGCTGTATCTGAACCATACGTCCTTCATTTCGATTGAAGGCTGAGGAGTTTTACCTGTGCCCGGATCAACGGGCAGGCTTTCCTCTTCCACAGGCAGTTCGCCAACAGGCAGAGTCTTTCCTTCCATGAGCTTTGTCAGCCAGTCTCTTCCCGTGCGCACATCGACAGGACATTCGAGTTCTTTTCCCATGCCTTCTTTATAGAGAATTGCGTAGGCCTGCAGTGGTGACGGCATCGCCATGAACATCGGGTGGTTTTTTTCCGCCAGGATTGCACCCACATTGGCCGGCGTATTGTCGGCGATTATCTGTCCGGCGTCCATGACAACAGCTCTGTCCGCCATAGGCAGAACATCCTCCAGCCTGTGCTCTGTAATGATTACTGTCGTTCCCAGTTCCCTGTTTATCTTACCTACAGTTGTCAGGAAATCCCCTGCCGCTATAGGATCCAGCTGGGAGGTCGGCTCGTCCAGAATGAGAACATCCGGCTGCATTGCCATGACAGATGCCAGATTCAGAAGCTGCTTCTGACCGCCTGACAGCTCGTTCACATCTTTATGGAACCAGCCCTGAATGCCGAAGAAGCTTGCCATTTCCGCAACTCTAAGCCGTATGGTTTTAGTGTCCATGCCCAGGCTTTCGAGACCGAAGGCAAGTTCATGCCACACCTTGTCCGTAACAATCTGAGCATCAGGATTCTGCAGCACGTAGCCTATTCTTGCCGCCTGCACCTCCTGGCTCAGCTCTCTCACATCGGTTCCGTAGAACTCAACAGTTCCGCTGATTTCCCCATGTGGTGCGATCAGCGGCTTCATGTTTCGAAGCAGTGTTGTCTTGCCGCTGCCTGACTGTCCGCAGAGAGCCACCATCTCACCAATGTTAATGTCAAGATTTACATCACGAAGTGCCGGCACGCTTTTTTCCGGATAAGTGAATGTCAGATTTTTGATTCTAAATGTTTCCATACCAGCACCTCCTTTACTTCAATAAATACAGGGAAATAACATATGCATGCAAAGGCAATATAGCTTGCTGTCTGAAGTGGTCCTGCCTTTGCATAGACTATCTCAGGGAAGTAGTCAACATGACATGCTCCCGAGATGCAGCCTATCAGCACGATGATTGTCATCACCGCCAGGAACACGGCCGCCAGACCGTCCCGCCGGTCAAAGCGATATATGCTGAAGGTGCTCCTGTTTTTTAGGCCGTAGCCTCTGGACTTCATTGAATCCGCCGAATCGATGGAGTTTTCCAGAGCCCAGGTGAACATTACTGAAATTATCTTTATGCCTGAATGAAGCTTTTCTCTGCGTGTCTTTGCTTCACCCTGCTGCCCTGCAGCCTTCTGGGCGTCGGCTATCTTTTTTATCTGTATCTTGTAATTGGGAATGAACCTCATTACCATTGTGAAAATCAGTGAGATGCTCGGCATTATCCGTCCGAACAGGTAGGTGAATTTATCGCTGGTCATTACCCGGTTGTATGACGAGAACCACAGCAGAATTGCCGCCAGCATGAGCCCCATGAGAAGCCCGTAGATAACAGCTTCGGCCGTAACGTAGCTGTATTTCAGCTGAAACAGTATTGTCATTCCCTGATGATTTACCAGAGGATTTATTACTGTCACGAGCAATATCACAGGCAGCAGAAAACAAAGGGTGAACTTAAGTGACCCCTTGCCTCCTGTGAGCATGGCAAATACAAATGCTGCGCTTGTGCCTATGGCAAGAAATACAGGATGAATCATGAACATCCCTATTACTATTACAACGCAGAAAAAACCAAACTCAATTATTGGGTGATATGTGGCAAATGTGTTTCTCATTGCTACGGTATCTCCTCTATTCCGGCTTCCTGTTACGCAAAACCAGCACCAGCCCCATTAATGCCAGCGCACCAATGGCAATGTAAATCCACGGCAGTGTCCTGACCAGTTTCACGCTTCTCATGTATTCATTATATTCTTTTTGCTGTTCCGATGCACTTTGGTTATCCTGTCCATCACTGAAGTGCTCTTCTATCAGGCTGTCATCCGTTTCCTCATTATCCAGAGCGAGATATCCCAGGGATCTCGTTTTGCCGGAAGGCCTGCCTGCAGTTTTTATTTCTTTATCTCCGTTGCCCTTGTCACCCGGCTTCGCAGTACCTCTGAACTTTTCCAGGCTTATGTCGCTCATGTCATAAAGGGAGCTTTTGCCGCTCTTAAACCTGTAGTATGCCGTGAGCGCATAGTAGCCCTGCTCAGTCGCCAGCCTATCTGCCTTCACGTTCGACGAAACATGCTTAAAGCCGCCTCTGGAAAAATAAAAGCTCATAAGTGCATCCATTGCACTTTTTTTGCTGCCCTTGGCAACAAATCTGGAATCCGTCTCCGGATCAATGCCAAGTCCCGTAAGTGTAACTATAACCTGGCTCTGAGATTCCGATGATACTCCCGCCGAAAGGTCTGTGCAGAAGGATCCGTCTGAGTTCTGTATTGAAGAGAGCCAGTCAAGTGCATTATCAACTGCGTTTTTCACGGCAGGATTATCATCATTGTAGTAAGGCGTCAGTGCCTGAAGCACCATGCATGTCATATCCACGTCTGATGTGGTGCATCTCATGTCCCAGCCCTGACCGGGCAGCTGTGAGCCTACCAGCAGATTTACCAGCCCTTCGCGGGTGGTCTGTTTCTGATTCGCATCCGCTGTCGGAATCTCATAATTGTGAGAATCAAAAGCAATCAGCGCCCATACAGGACCGCTTAGGCCCTGTTTAGTCAGATAATTCATGTCTGCCAGCGGCTTTAAGAGATTGACGCCGTTTACGTCAGTCGGATCAAAGCCAAGAGATGTAAGGCTTATTACAGTCTTCGAATTGAAAGTTGACAGTTTCTCATCCAGTTTGTCGCTGTTCTTGCTTGCAACATACGCTGCCACTCTGTCGCAGTATGCCTCTGCATCAGCTTCATTCAGGCTTTCCGCACGAGACAGTCCTATGACTATCCACTCGCTTCCAAAAGCCCATTTAGAAGCTGTTGCAGTCTGTGTTACTGCAGTGCCTGTTGATGTGTACGCCTCTGAAAGTTTCTCCGGTGCCACCATGGCAAGCTGTGCCTCTCCATTGAGCTCAATTGCCTCACTTGATGTTTCAGAGCTTTCAGCCCTAATAATTACTGAATCCTCTGCCTGCAGTCTGAAGTTGTCGATGTCAATTGCATCTTCCTTTTTTTCGTTCACCAGATAGGTGCATTTCTCCCAGTCAAATTCATAATGTCTGTTCCTGTTGAAAACATCCAGCATTTCCTTCATGGTCATGCCGCTCTCAATCTGCACCTTCTCTCTGTCCTCCAGCTTATTTTCTTCGGAATCATAAAGAGTTACTTCAACCCATTCTGCTTCATTCTGGACGCTGCTTTTTTCTGCAGTGGGGTTCGTTACTTTTTCCGGCTGATCGGGTTGCTGCTCTACTGCCTGTTCTGTTGCAGGTTCCGTCTGTTCAGCTTCCTGCACCTCTTCAGCAAAAACAGGAGCAGCGCTCATCATCATGATGAGCGCTATAAGCACTGATACTATTTTTCGCATGTGTAATGCCATACTATCTTGTCTCCATTTTTAACTGTATGCTCTGCGCAGCTGTGGTTTGGTGTCTTTCCATTAACGGAATACATCCAACCGGATGTTCCTCCACAGTCAAATTCGAATAAGCCGTTTATTCCCTCAACGTAAACACCCATGGATGAGCTCCTGGCGGATATCGGTATTCCCGCTGCGGAGCAGGCCCTCTTGAGTATATCGTAAACACTCTCTCCATCCTTGAACTCTATTGTGCTTGTGGCAAGAATAATTCCGTTGGAAGGAACGCATTTGGATTTCCCGCTTGCCAGATTATCCATGTGTTTCAGCACACTGGAGCATTTAATGCATATTGTGCATGTTGGGTTTCCGGTTTTATCTGCATTCCCGGCCGAGTCCTCCGCTTGAACGGTTTCCTCAGTGCCTGTCGTTTCCTCTGTTACAGCTTCTTCACTTGTTATTTCCTCGCTTGCCGTATCTTCACTTCCGAACCAGCCGCCGAATGTGCCTATGGCCATTACAGCGCAACCCAGAGCGATTGCTGCGAGGACGCATATTAATATATTTGATGTTTTTCTTTTCATCGCTATTTAATCTTTACAGTTCTGGCAGCAGACCACTGTCCGTAGATTGTTTTGCCATTCATTGCCTTGTAGCCTCTTACCTTGAAAGTAACCTTCTTTTTCTTTTTAAGGCTCTTGATTGTCTTTGATGTAGCAGTCGTTGTAGTGTACTTGGCACTCTTGCCGGACTGCTTGTAGTAAATCTGATATCCGTCAAATGCTTCATTTCCAGCCCAGCTTACAGTAGCCTTTTTCTTTCCTGCCTTAACAGAAATGGATGCTATTCCTATTGCCGCAACAGCATTTTCTTCCTTGGTCATCTGAGCATCGGTTTTGATCTCACTCATGCTCTTGAATGCCTTGCCGAGTGCTTCGCTGACCTTTTCAGGTGTATCGGCAACGTTTATTTCTGAAATACCGGCTACAACCTTTGCCAATAAAGTCAGCTGAACATTGCTTCTGTAATCATTAATGTCGAAGCTTTCGCTTAATGTTTTAACTGCGTCTGCCTTGGCCTCTGCCAGAGTGTCGAAACCATCATCATAAACCGTTACCTTGATTACAGGTGCCATTATCGGGCATTCTGCAGTAAGCTGTGAATAAGTGCTCCAGTCCATTACTGTATCACTTACAGTTCCCTGTGCTGTAACATAATATGTTCCTGCCTTTGCAAAGGTGATATCTGCCAATCCATCTTCGTCTGTATATCTTTTGCCGTCAGGCAGCGACTTGAATTCGCCATCTTCCCATATGCCGACTTCTACACCCTGTACCGGCTTAGTAGGATCATATGGCCATGCCATTCCCTGACAGCCTTTCAGTGCGATAGTGTGGATTTCGCCTGTTGCAAGTCTGAGAGTTTTGATTTTTTCACCACCATTAGCATAAATGGCTGTATACCAGTCTGCCCAGTATGTATTATCCTTATTAATTGAAACATAAAGTTCATCGCCGTTGCTGATGGTGTCAACAAGAACGCCTGTTGAAAGACCGGTTCCGTTTACAAAGAACGCGCTGTTCGTTGTAGCTACTCCCCACACCTTTGAAGCAAAGCCGCCACCGTTGTCGTAGTTCTCGGCGGCTCCGCCGTTCAGATATGTATCATGAGCTGCAACGAGTGCCTCATCAACGGTGATCACTCCATCCTCATCGATGTCACTTGCAACAACTTCTCTGTAGGCCATAACCTTGCCGCTCTTATCTGTTGCAAGTACGCCCTGATTGTTTACAGTTACTGTTACTGTGATATCTTCTGCAGGCTCTACTTCTACAACAGCCTCTTCCTGTTCCTCAGCCTGTACTTCAGCCTGCGGTTCTTCCGGCTGCTCAAGCTGCTGCTCCGTTGCCTGTTCTGTTGCAGGCTCCGCCTGATCCTCTGCATCTGCCGCAAAGGCAAATGTCGGCATGAATGCCACTGCCGTCATGATGCACATGAGCACTGCCAGTGTTTTTGCCATCTTCTTTTTCATTGTTTCCTCCTTTTTCGGCCTCATCTTTGGAGAAGCAGGGCAGACAACCCGAAAACATTCAGGTTCCCTGCGCCTGCAGATGAAAAGCCGTTTTTTCATCTGAAGACAGACGTAAAAAAACACACCCTTCCCGAGTGCGTTCAGTGATTTTACATCATAAAAAAATCCGCCGTCCTACCTCAGAAGACTAACTTATTGCTTTAGACAGGTCTACCGACTTAATCTTTCAGGTGCTTTCGCACCAGCCTACTTGGGCGCCTTCCCAGATTGCTCCAGTGGCATCTGCCCTTTCGTTGATATCACGGTTGCTGAGACACAGTGCCGGATTTTAACCGGCTTCCGATTTGTCTTAAGCTCGAATATTAAATTTCCTTACTCATAATACTCTCTGGCGGTCAGCCAGTCAAGGGTGTTTTCACATTTCAGTATTTCCAGAGTGATTGTAACCTTTGAATCACATTTTTCAATTACTTCATCCAGTATTTCTTCCATGTCAATGCTGCCGTTCATCAGCTCGTCATGAAAATCCCCTGCGCCATCATTATTATGAATGTGCAGGTGCTTAAGATATGGTGCCATCGTATTCACCCATTCCCTCAGCCCAGTTTTGCTGAGAATGTTGGCGTGACCCACATCAAGACAAAGGCCAACTCGCTCATCGCCTATTGCCTTTGCAATATCCGCCATCATCTGCGGCTCATCATCAAGAACGTTTTCAATGCATATTTCGAAATCATCCGGTTTGCCTGCCATGAATTCCTTCCAGAACTCCACAGATCTCTCGTGATGCCATTCCTTAAAGTAAACGAAAGGAACATATCCGGAATGCACCACCATTTTCTTTATTCCATGCTCTACCGCTATCTCTGCCGCCTGATTGAGCCTGTCCATGGCAAGAGCTCTGGCCCTTGGGTCAATTGCCGCAGGATAGAGTTCGTTAAAGGGTGCATGCATCACCTTCACATCATATTTTTTTACCATATCCGCAAGGTCTGCCTTTGCACGAATGCCCTTTTCTCCGTCCATGTTCTCTGCCTGACAGAAGTAGTCTCCCTCAATGGCAAGCCCGTACTTCTCGGCAACATCCTGCCAGTCGGAGCACATTGTGGCAATTATTAATCTGTCTCTTACATTCCTTCTGCAAATTCCCATATGATTTCGTCCCCGTCATTTACTTCAATTCTGTCGCAGTAATCCATAGGCATCTCGCCATTTACAGTAAAGAGCCATCCGCTTGTCTTGCCCTTGTCGCCGTTTGCCACGCCTTCAATGGCTTCAATCGACAGGCCGTTTCCCGTATCTTCAGCCGACACGGCCAGCTCTGTTTTCATGAGAATATCATATACGGTATCGCCCTCCGTAATTTCATACTCCCCTTCCTGAATCTGGTCCTGTACGGTAATCTTGCATGTTCCTGTTGTAACGCCACCTGTATCTTCGCCATTTCCTGAGCCGCAGCCCGCCATGCAAAGACAGAAAACTGCTATTATCATTAATGCTACTATTGCTTTTGCTGTTTTTTTCATAATTAGCTCTCTCTTCCTTTATCTGAACAAATCTCCATGACTTCCTGTTCTGTTTGCAATCAGAATAAGGCTGTCTCCTGAAATAGAATAAACCAAAAGCCAGTCGGGTTCAACATGGCATTCTCTATATCCCAGATATTCTCCTGCAAGCCCATGGTCTCTGCATCTTTCGGGAAGCTTCTCCTCTCGAAGAAGTGCATCAATGACACCCTCAAGCAAAGACATGTCCTTTCCTCTTTTCTTCATTCTCTTGTAATCTTTGCGGAACTGAGATGTTGTTTTCAATATGCGCATTATCTGCTCTCCTCTTCCAGTTCCTTATCCAGCTCTCTAAACAGTTCGCCGGCAGATTTGTATGCCTGTGCCTCTATCCTGCCGTCGAGCATTGCGTCGGCCTCTGCCATTGCCGCCTCTGTTTCCGCATTATATCTTGGCTGCTTTAAGTCAAAAGGCAATCCGCCTTCCATTACAGACTTGTTCAGGAACAGATTGATGGCATCGGTTATTGTTATCCCAAAGCTCTTGTACAGGTCTTCCGCCAGTTGTTTAAGCTCGGGTTCCACCCTAACATTTATTACTGCACTCTTTGCCATAGCGTTTCCTCCTT
>JAUNIQ010000037.1 GCA_030535275.1 Bacillota bacterium
TCTCGGACTGGACAAGGATTACAAGATGGTCGTTGTCGGAGCCGGAAATCTGGGACTCGCAGTAGTTAATCACACATACTACTACAAGACGGGTTTCGTGGTTCAGGGCATTTTCGAGGTTAATCCGGAACTGATCGGCAAAGAGGTTAACGGTGTTGAGATTATGAACTACGAGAAAATCGTAGAGTTTGTTGAAGACAACAATATCGACATCGGCATCATCTGCACGACAAAGGATGTTGCGCAGGAAGTTGCAGACAAGCTCTGCTTTGCCGGAGTAAGAGGTCTGTGGAATTTCGCACCTGTTGATATTGAGACGCCATCCCATGTGGCAGTTGAGAATGTTCATATTACAGACAGTCTGCATTCGCTGGCATACCACATGAGTAAGAACGCAGAAGATAAATAACAAATAAAATGGGACAGCATGCCGGGCAAGCTGTCCCACTTCATTATAAACTTTATTATACTCGGTCCTTAGCCTTCTACTGGAGCGTCAACTGGGCAAGCGCCTGCGCAAGCACCACAGTCGATGCACTTATCAGCATCGATTGAATACTGATCATCGCCAGCAACGATAGCTTCTACAGGACATTCTTCGATGCAAGCTCCACAAGCGATGCATTCGTCCTTAATTACATAAGCCATTATAGTACCTCCTTTAAGATTTCATAAATGATAAACAGATTATAACACTCGACACAGGGTAATTCAATATGAAAGTTTACACTCTATCAGGCAAAAGCGGTACAGGAAAATCCTATCAGGCCGTCAACCTGTGCAGACAAAAGAATATTGAAAGCATCATAGATGACGGGCTTTTCATATGCAAAAACAAGCCGGTTGCAGGCATTTCAGCCAAGAGGCAGCCGACCAAGATTGGAGCAGTGAAGACAGCCCTCTTTGTTGATGATGCCCATATGAAGGCAGTAACGAAGGCAATAAAGAAGCAGGAGCCCGAATCGGTTCTTGTCATCGGCACTTCCGACGAAATGACGGACAAGATAATTTCCAGACTGGGCCTGCCTGAACCTGAGGAGAGAGTATACATAGAAGATATTACGACAGAAGAAGAAAGAGAAACGGCTCACAAGCAGCGTAGCGAACAGGGCCAGCATGTAATCCCTGCACCGACCTTCCAGATTAAGAGACAGTTCTCCGGCTACTTTATGTCACCTATTAAAATACTGAAGGACTTCAGCCCATGGGGACCATGGAGAGACAATTCCGAGAAGTCGGTTGTAAGACCGACACACAGCTATCTGGGAAGATACAGAATCTCAGAAAAGGTTATGGCGGACATAGTTGAATGCATAAAGAAAGAGGGCAACACCGTCTACGAAGTTGTAAGGGTTATCGTAACAGAAAAGAAGGATGCCACAGCAGAAGGTATTGAAATATATGTTATTGCCAATCTGAGATACGGAGATGATCTGCCGGGTGCGGCGGCAGACTTCCAGGCACGAATTGCTGAACAGATTGAGAACATGACAGCATTTAATGTCAACAGAGTTGACCTGGAGATAAGAGATGTCATCTAAGGGAATAATCGTATTTAATGATATTACGGATTTCGACCCGGATCAGATTTTCGACTGTGGCCAGTGCTTCCGCTGGGAAAAGGAAGCAGGCTCATGGCACGGGATTGCAGGCGGCAGGCATGCGGATATTGAGTTCGCAGAGGGCAGGCTGACCATCAGAGACAGTATGCTGGAGGCGGGCCTTTGCACCAGGGCTGAAGCCAGGAAGTTCTGGCATAACTACTTTGATCTGGACAGAGATTACGGCGCAATCAAGAGAAAGCTGTCACGTGGCGACAAGGTCATGAAGGCGGCCATTAAAGAAGGAAGCGGAATCAGGATTCTCAATCAGGATCCATGGGAGACGCTGATTTCTTTTATTATTTCACAGAACAATAATATTCCGAGGATTAAGGGATGCATTAAGACCCTTGCCGATACTCTCGGGGAAAACGGAAATCTTCCGACACCCCAGATTCTTGCAAAGGCAAGCCGTGAGGATCTGGCGCCCTGCAGACTTGGGTACAGGGACAGATACCTTATTGAAGCGGCAGGCCAGTTTCTGGAATGGGGCAAGCCTGAGAATGTAGATGAGCTGCTGAAATTCAGTGGAGTAGGCCCCAAGGTTGCAAACTGCATTGCCCTCTTCGGGCTGGGCAGGATAGACAGCTTTCCAATAGATGTCTGGATGCGCAGAGTCATGAACAGACTTTACGGAATAGCAGAAAATGATACTAAAGAAATGGCTGCTTTTGCACGAGAGCACTTCGCTCCTTACGGGGGAATTGCGCAGCAGTATCTTTTCTATTATATTACCCACAAAACTGTTGACAAACCGTCCATATAGCGGTAAATTATATTTGGCACTCAAAAGGTGCGAGTGCTAACAAATATTGTTCAATTTAAAATTCATTATAAGGAGATGACGTTATGAGTTACGGAATCAAGCCACTTGGCTCAAAAGTTGTAATCAAGGAAATTGAAGCTGAAGAAAAGACTTCAGGCGGAATCGTTCTGGTAGCAAGCGCTCAGGAAAAGCCTCAGATGGCAGAAGTACTGGCAGTTGGTCCGGGAACTGACGAAGTAAAGATGGAACTGAAGGTTGGCGACAAGGTTATCTTCAGCAAGTATGCAGGAACTGAAGTTAAGTTCCAGGGCGAAGAAGTTATGATTATGGACCAGAGAGATATTCTGGCTATAGTTAAATAAAAGGAGGTATTTCACATATGGCTAAGGAATTACATTACGGAGAAGAAGCCAGAAGAGCGCTGCAGGCTGGCGTTGACAAACTGGCAGACACAGTAAAAATTACGCTGGGACCTAAGGGAAGAAACGTACTTCTCGCAAAGACTTTCGGCTCCCCGCTTATCACTAATGACGGTGTAACTATCGCCAGAGAAATTGAACTGGAAGACGCCGTTGAAAACATGGGCGCACAGGTTGTTAAGGAAGTTGCAAGCAAGACTAACGACGTAGCAGGCGACGGTACTACAACAGCTACACTGCTGGCTCAGATCATTATCCGCGAAGGATTCAAAAATGTAGCAGCAGGTGCAAACCCAATGGTACTGAAGAGAGGAATCTCAGGTGCTGTAGAAGTAGCAGTAAACGAAATCGGAAAGCTGTCAAAGGATGTTAAGACAACTGAAGCCATCGCACAGGTTGCATCAGTATCAGCAGCAGATGAAGAAATCGGCGGACTGATTGCAGAAGCCATGGATAAGGTTGGCAGAGAAGGCGTTATCACAGTAGAAGAATCCAAGACAATGGGAACTACTCTGGAAGTTGTAGAAGGCATGCAGTTTGACAGAGGATACTTCTCACCTTACATGGTTACAGATACTGAGAAGATGGAAGCTGTCAGCGAAAACCCATACATCCTGATTACAGACAAGAAGATCTCAAACATTCAGGAACTGCTGCCGGTTCTGGAACAGGTTGTTCAGGCAGGCAGAAAGCTGTTCATCATCTGCGACGATCTTGAAGGCGAAGCTCTGGCTACTATCGTTGTAAACAAGCTGAAGGGCGTTATCGACTGCGTAGCAGTTAAGGCTCCAGGATTCGGCGAAAGAAGAAAGGCAATGATGGAAGACATCGCAGTTCTGACAGGCGCAACAGTAATCTCAGAAGACCTGGGATATGAACTTAAGGAAACTACACTGGACATGCTGGGAACAGCTGCAACAGTTAAGGTAGATAAGGAAAACACTGTAATCGTTGGCGGCGGCGGTTCAAACAAGGACATCAAGGAAAGAGTTGCTGCAATCAAGTCACAGATTGAACAGTGCGTATCAGATTTCGACAGAGAAAAGACTCAGGAAAGACTTGCCAAGATGGCAGGCGGCGTAGCAGTAATCAAGGTTGGTGCTGCAACTGAAACTGAACTTAAGGAAAGAAAGCTGAGAATCGAAGATGCCCTCAACGCTACAAAGGCAGCTGTTGAAGAAGGTATCGTAGCAGGCGGCGGTGTTGCTCTGGCAAACGCAATTCCTGCAGTAAAGAAGTACGTAGATACTTTGGAAGGCGATGCAAAGACAGGCGGACTCATTATCGTAAGAGCTCTGGAAGAACCTGTTAGACAGATTGCTGAAAATGCCGGCTATGAAGGAAGCGTAGTAGTAGCTCAGGTTATGAAGAGCAAGAAGGGTACAGGCTTCAACGCATCAACAGAAGAGTATGTTGACATGATTAAGGAAGGTATCGTAGACCCTGCCAAGGTTACAAGATCAGCTCTGCAGAACGCTGCATCAGCATCAGCAATGCTGCTGACAACAGAAGCGGGCGTAACCGACATCAAGGAAGACCTGCCTCCAATTCTTCAGGGCGGCGGAGCTGCCGGAATGGGCGGCGGAATGCCTGGCATGATGTAAAACAATAGTATTGAAATAAGGTGTGCAACTTCGGTGCACACCTTTTTCTTTTTGGCGCTATAATACCCTTATGAAATTCGGCACATCGTTGTCATTTCCGCCATAACCCTTGTGGCTGCCTTTGCATTACCTGATAGACAGGCTGCACCGGATGGAAATATTGACGATAAATAAGTGTCCGTGCTAAAATGCGGTTAGTGTAATTATCATTCTTCTATAGTTGCATTTAACAGGAAGGATGAGCAATATGGATAAGAAATCAATCACGAAACCTCTTCTCGCCATTATTGGTGTTAATTTCATATGGGGTTTCGATTTTATTGCCATTGAATACATGATGGACTTTATGTCGCCGGCGATTTTCACTCTTACCAGGCTTATCATCGGAAGCGTGATACTGACGGCGTGCTGCTTCATATTCAAGGGCGGCATACACATTAACAAGGAAGATCTGCCGAGAGTGTTCATCTCCGGAGCAGTCGGCATGGGAATCTATTTCACAATTGAGAACCTGGGTACAGGTTTGACGGGAGCAGCCTTCTCATCACTGATTATGGCGACGGTTCCTATCTTCGGACTTATCGGAGACAGACTGTTTTTCGGGAATAAGATTACAGCTCTGAAGGTAGTCTGCGTTCTGGTTTCTATTCTGGGAGTGTACCTGCTGGTATCCGGCGGAGAGATGGGAATCAGCGTGCTTGGCACTCTGGCCATGTTTGCGGCGGCAATTATCTGGACCTTCTACATCGTATACGTGAAACCGCTCTACGATAAACTGGACCTGCTGACGCTGCTGACGGGGCTTTTCATTTCCGGGCTCATTGTGGAGCTGCCAATTGCGGGGATCTCACAGGCAATCAGCCATGCGCCTATTGAATTCACACCTGTAGGAATTCTGGTGACCATTGCAACGGCAATCATCTGCATAATCATCGGAGAGTTCGGTTACATATATGCCGTAGGCGGATTATCCACTACACTGGTTTCAGCCTTCGAGAATGTTCTGCCGCTGACAACGGTAATCTTCTCGCTGGTAATCTTCGGCACAATGCTGACGGGAAGCCAGATAATCGGCGGGCTGCTGATCATGGCTTCGGTAACGGCAATAGCATTCCTGGAAAAAAGTAAATAATGCAAAAACAAGAAAAGCACGCTTCTCAGGAAGTGTGCTCTTTTATATAGTCTATGAACATCTCCTCCACCGTCGGCAGGGGATGTCCTTTTCTCCAGACGAAGATATACTCGTTCAGGTTGCCTTTGCCCTTCAGGACTTTGGCAGTGAGTGCTTTGCCCGGAATGGATGGCGTGCGTGGGAAGAGGGCGATGCCTACGCCTCTTTCTGCGAGGGCGGCGGCCTCCATGTAGCTGTCCACTTCGCAGATGATGTTCGGCTCAACGTGAAGTGTTCGGAACCAGCGGTAGACCGATTCGATGCTGGCCCTTCGTGACGGAACTATCAGGGACTCATCTGTAAGATCTATGGCGCTGACCGCTTTCCCCTGCTTCTTTGCCAGCGGATGCTCATTGCTCATGAGAGCAACTATGTTGTCCTGCCCGACATTGAAGCCGTTGAGCAGAAGCTGGTCGTAAGGTGCGGTTATTACGGCAAGGCTAATTAGGCCTGAACGCATCTTTTCAATCAGCTCGTCACTGTTGCCGTGAAGAATTCTGAAGCGGACCTGAGGGTAGGCCTTCTGGAAGCCCGCAATCCATTCGGAAGCTATGTCGGGCGCGATGCCCTCTACGAGACCGATTGAAATTGTCCCTGTCATTCCTTCGCCCATGGACATTATTTCGGCACCTGCCTTTTCGGACAGGGCGATAATCTCCTTGGCACGCCTGTACAGGAGCTGGCCGGATTCGGTTAAGGTCAGATTCCTGCGGCCGCGGACAAACAGAGTGGTTCCCAGTTCCGATTCCAGGTTCTTTATCTGGCTGGAAAGAGGCGGCTGGCTCATGTTGAGAATCTCGGCGGCCCTGGTAATATTCAGTTCTTCAGCTACGGTTACGAAGTAGCGCAGAGTACGGAGTTCCATTGGAATAAGGCCTCCTGCCTTTGCATTATCTGCTATACGAAAAATGTATGGTACTACTAATATTATATGTATTTTATTATCATTGTGCAATACTGTATAATCAGCTTGCAGTTAATTCTTCAAATAAACAGGAGGTCAATATGGCACGTTTAGTTGGAACAGTTTCAAGAGGTATCAGATTACCGATTATCAGAGAAAAGGACGATGTGGAAAGCATCGTAGTAAATTCAGTTGTTGAAGCATCAAAGGACGAGGACTGGGGATTCAAGGTTCGCGATAAGGACATCATCTGCATCACCGAAGCCGTTGTTGCAAGAGCGCAGGGTAACTACGCATCAACTGAAGATATAGCAAAAGACGTTAAGGCAAAGCTGGGCGGAGAGACTATCGGAGTTATCTTCCCGATTCTTTCAAGAAACAGATTTGCAATCTGTCTGAGAGGTATCGCCGCAGGAGCCAAGAAAATCGTTCTCATGCTCTCATACCCTTCAGATGAAGTCGGCAACCACCTGATCGACCTGGACAAGGTTGACGAGATGGGCGTTGATCCGTTCAAGGACGTTCTCAGCCTGGAAAAGTACAGAGAACTCTTCGGATACGAAAAGCACAGATTCACAGGTGTTGACTATGTTGACTACTATCAGAACCTGATTGAGGAATCAGGCGCAGAATGCGAAATCATCTTCGCAAACAACCCTAGAGAAATCCTGAACTACACTGACAAGGTTCTGGCATGTGACATTCACACACTGCCAAGAACAAAGAGAATCCTCAAGGATGCAGGCGCAGCTACAGTTCTGGGTCTGGACGATATTCTGAGCAGCCCGGTTGACGGCAGCGGATACAATCCTGAATATGGACTTCTCGGTTCAAACAAGGCAACTGAAGAAACAATCAAGCTCTTCCCGATCAACGGACAGGCTCTGGTTGAAGGCGTTCAGAAGAAGATGAAGGAAATCACAGGCAAGACTGTTGAAGTAATGGTTTACGGCGACGGATGCTTTAAGGACCCTGTAGGAGAAATCTGGGAGTTTGCAGATCCTGTAGTTGCTCCTTTCTACACAAAGGGCCTGGAAGGAACACCAAACGAACTGAAGATCAAGTATCTGGCTGACAACAACTTCAGCGAGATGGCAGGCGATGAACTGAAGGAAGCAATCAAGGGCGAAATCGAGAAGAAGGACGCTGACCTGGTTGGAAAGATGGCTTCAGAAGGAACTACTCCAAGAAGACTGACTGACCTTATCGGCTCACTCTCAGACCTGACATCAGGCTCAGGCGACAAGGGAACGCCGGTAGTATTCATTCAGGGATACTTTGATAACTACACTACAGAGTAGTATAATAATGCAAAAGCAAGAGATAGTTTTTTCGGAAGAATTTCGGAGGTAATATAAATGGATCCTAACAAGAGACCTGAGACAATGGAAAGAATTACAACACCTGAGCTGGCCAAGGCATTCATCGATGAACAGGTTGAGGCTATCAAGGCACAGGTAGGAGATAAGAAGGTGCTGCTGGCACTGTCAGGCGGAGTTGACTCAAGCGTAGTTGCCGCACTGCTGATCAAGGCAATCGGCGACCAGCTGGTTTGCGTACACGTTAACCACGGTCTGCTGAGAAAAGACGAACCTGAAATGGTTATCAAGGTATTCAAGGAAGAACTGGGTGCAAACCTGATTTACGTTGACGCAGTTGACAGATTCCTTGACAAGCTGGCAGGCGTTAATGATCCTGAACAGAAGAGAAAGATCATCGGCAAGGAGTTCATCGAAGTATTTGCAGATGAAGCCCGCAATCTGGAAGGCGTAGAGTTCCTGGGACAGGGAACAATCTATCCTGACATTACAGAATCAAAGGGAGTCAAGGCTCACCACAATGTTGGCGGTCTTCCTGAAGATCTGAAGTTCGAACTGGTTGAACCGGTTAAGCTTCTCTACAAGGACGAAGTAAGAGTAGTTGGCAAGGCTCTCGGTCTTCCTGACAAGATGGTTTACAGACAGCCGTTCCCGGGTCCTGGCCTCGGAGTAAGATGCGTTGGCGCCATCACAAGAGACAGACTGGAAGCTCTCCGTGAAGCAGATGCAATCGTTCGTGCTCACATCGACACACTTCCTGAAGTTCCTTGGCAGTACTTCGCAGTAGTTCCTGACATCAAGTCAACAGGAATCAAGGACGATGCAAGATACATGGGATGGCCGGTAGTAATCAGAGCCATCAATTCAGTTGATGCCACATCAGCTCAGTCAATCGAAATTCCATGGAGCATGCTCTGTGCAATGAGAGATGAGATTCTCGAAAAGGTGCCTGGAGTAAACAGAGTTCTCTGGGACTTCACAGACAAGCCTGTATCAACAATTGAGTGGGAATAATCCACGACATAAAAAAGATTTTTTAGAGATGTTATCCACAAACAGGTAACATCTCTTTTTTAGTTTGTGCATTTAATAATTCTTAATAATTAGCCTATCATCGCTGTAGTATAATAATACCAGTAAAGGAAACCTGATAACCATGAGCAGCAGAAACAGAATCCTCATAATTGAAGACGATGAAGGAATTCGTGAAGGTGTGCGCATACTGCTTGAAAGTGAAGGATATGAAGTTGCTGAAGCCGGAAACGGAACAGATGGACTGAATCTTCTGGATGAGCAGACAGATCTTCTGATTCTGGACATAATGCTTCCGGACATCTCAGGACTCGAGGTTTGTGAGAAAGTCCGCAGGTTTTCTTATGTCCCGATTCTGTTTCTTACTGCAAAAGCAATGGAGTCAGATAAGCTTACGGGACTGATGGCGGGAGGAGATGATTATCTTACTAAGCCGTTTTCTTATACGGAGCTGCTTGGCAGAGCCAGTGCTCTCATACGTAGATACCACACATATAACAGCGTGCAGTCAAGTGACAGAGAAACAGACAGGTATATTACTGTAGACGAAATTCGTATTAATACCATAAGCAACGAAGTTTACAAAAACGATACGGAAGTATCCCTGACGGAACTTGAGTACCGTATTCTGCTGATGCTGGCAAGACAACCAGGAAAAATATTTTCTGCTGAAAGTATCTACGAAAATGTTTGGAAGGAAAAATATACGCATTGCTGCAACGGAACCGTCCTTGTACACATAAGAAATCTTAGAGTAAAGCTCGAAGATGACCCGGGAAATCCGAAGTACATTAAAACCGTATGGGGGAAGGGGTACTGCGTTGAGAAGAAATGAAGCAAAATCAACAACGACATTAAGACAGTACCTGAAGTGGTTTCTGATTGCTCTCATAGCAGGCATTATTGCTTTTGCATTAGTGTATCAGATGGGAATGTTTATGATAGATCGTCACATGAGCGGCGATGCGTATCAGAAGAGCAATAAACAGACTTATGTTGAACCATTCTGTGATTATGTAACAGCAAACAGCATAGAGTCCACAGACAGTAAAGATATAAACGGCTGGATCGAAAGTAAAAAAGATGTTGCGGTGAAAATATTTGACGGTAAAAGAGTAATCTACGAAAACTATTACTTTGATTACTCTAGGCCAACCTACTCAATGACTGAGTTCATGCACACTACAAAGCTTGAGTATCTTACTGTTTATCCGGTGAAATTTGCAGACGGAACATTCGATGTCTACATTAACTCTGCCAAGGGAGATAGGGTTTACTATGTGCTCTTATTCCTGACAATGATTGTCGGAATAGCAGTATTATGTGCAGTGTTCATTACCGGAATAACACGTCGCGCAAGGTACATAACACAGCTTAAGAATGATATGGAGATTCTGGGCAGTGGAGATCTTACTCATAAAATCACTATAAAAGGCAATGACGATTTAACTTACATTGCCGAAAATCTGGAACAGATGCGAGCAGCTCTTCTAAAGCACACGGAAGAAGAGGAACGCTTGGCAAAAGGAAATAAAGAAATCGTTTCGAAGCTTTCTCACGATATCAGAACGCCGCTTACTTCAATGATGCTGTTTGCGGATCTTCTTAAGGACGGGAGATACCAGAACGAAGAGCAGCGCAATCATTATATAGAGAGAATTCACAGTGGTGTAACACACCTTACGCAGCTGACAGATCAGCTGCTTGACTATACGAGAGGCGAAAAGCCGGCAAATCATAATGCAAAGGCAATACAGACTGATTTTAGTCAGCTCATTGAGCAGGCAACTGAGGAACTGAGGCTCAGAGGGTTTATAGTAGAAACCGACTGTAAGGCATGTGCTGCCAATATTAATATAGAAATCAGCGCAGCAACCAGAATAATGGATAACATTATTTCAAACATTGTCAGGTATGCGGATGACAAGGAGCCGGTAAAGATCTGCAGTCGTAGCGAAAATTCCAGGCTGATCCTGGAGTTCAGCAACGCAATTGCAGATACGGTGAATGATTTCAAAGGCGAAGGTGTTGGCCTTAAAAGCGTTGAAACAATAATGAACCGGGCCGGAGGAGAAGCAAGCATAAATACAATAAACAATCGTTTTATTATCAGATTAACGTTTAACAATACAACTAAGTGAGGTGCATAAATATGAGCAAATATATATCCCTGTTTTTTTTATACGAAAAATCCGGGAAAAAGAAGACGTTAATTGCATTTTTTATCATTCCAATATGTTTTCTTGCAGTATTTCTCGCAAGAGTCGGAGATCCGAGCAAGGCTGCTTCTTTAATGCTTATGGAACGAGGATTCGGGGGCATGTGGGATGTAATAGCCTTCGTATTAGCCAATCTTCTTGCATACTATTTTGTAGTAAATGCCTTGAATGGAAAGAAAGCGCTGAAGGCAGCCCACTCAACAACGGGTTACACCATAAGAAGAATGAGCATATCTCCAATAGAGTCATACCTGACGATGTTAGTATACAGCCTTGCAATTGTACTGATACTGTGGGCAACAGCGATTCTGTCAGTATACGTTATTGGGAAAGCGGCTCTTTCATTGTCCGGTGCAGCAGGGATTAACACTAAAGTTGCATTGGGATTAATGAGAACAAAAATAGGTGCAGCATTAATTCCGTTTGCAAATCCAATCGTTCTTGTGTTTGATGTAATCGCTATTATAGCCCTGGCTGGAGAATGTGCAAGGTCATGCTATCTGGGATGGCACAATGGATCTCCTTCAGTTGGAGTTGTTTTGATAGCAGTATTAATGTTTATAGCCTGGTCATTTGAATTAAGTGCCGGTTACCTTCTTCTTGTTGTAATCATTGCAGGTTCTTATGCGGCATTCTCGATTCTTGATGTGATCTTCAGAGAGAAACGTCCAAAGGGAGATCCTTTCAGAGTGAACAAATACAGCGGAATAATTGATATGGACAGCGTGGATTTTGAAGAGGATGTATTCATGCAGGTAAACAGCGGGGCAGACGCTTACGAGGCATGGTCTCCGGAAACATCAATTCTTAACAAGTACGGCAGAATAGACAGTAACGAAAAGAAAAAGGGTATGCACAAGATAGGCATCTGGTCCAGACGACAGAGGTTTATGCCTATAGGAAGCAACATGGAAAAAGCAAACTTTCTCTTTGGCCTTTGCGTCTGTATAGGACTTGGTGAGCATATACTGTTCCTTACAAGATACATAATGCATATGAGAGAAATAACTGTAAATATAAAGGGCGTGACCATTGATCCTGACTTCATGATGCCGTATTTCTGGGAACTTCAGAACCACACCCTTTACGGCTACTTTGCAGCCATACTGCTTGTACTGTTTGTACAGGCATACTGGAATTATGCCTATTACAACAAAGAAACAAAAAGCATGTACGTAATGAAGAGGCTTCCTGACAGGAAGGAGTATTCCAGAACTATATGGACAGCGCCAAAAATTGAGGCATTTATTATATTGATAATTATGCTTGCAAATATATTTCTGGACTTCGGTATTTATGCTTTTGCAACACCTGACGTTGCACTTAAGGCAGATTATTTATCACACCTGTTACCGTTTTAGGAGGTTGTTATGATTGAAATGAAAAATGTGTCAAAAAAATATAAGGACAAAACGGCGCTTTCGAACTGCAGTCTGCAGATTCCCAAAGGGCAGATAATCGGTTTGTTCGGCGCAAACGGCGCAGGAAAAACCACTTTCATGAAGTGCCTTCTGGGGTATTTGAACTTTGAAGGAGAAATAACCCTTGATGGTGAAAAAATAGATGGAAACAATATCTCTAAACTGTCCTTTGCTACGGGCGATCATTCTTTTTTTCCTTCAATAACAGCAAGCGATCATAAATGGTTTTATCAGATGCAGTTTCCGAATTTTAATGAGAAAAGATATGAAGCACTGATGGAATTCTTTGAACTTCCAACGAATAAGAAAATAAGCGAGTTCAGTTTGGGACAACAGAACCAGTTTGAAGTGGTTCTTGCAATGAGTCAGGGAGCCGAATATATCATTATGGATGAACCTTTCGCCGGAAATGATGTATTTAACAGGGAAGATTTTTACGAAGTACTGACCGGAGCTGTAAACGAAGATGAAACCATAATCGTATCAACGCATCTTATTGAGGAAATCGCTGACTACATAGACAGAGCTATTCTTATACGCAAAAGTGAAATAATTGATGATCTGAGCGTTAAGGAAATTGAAGAATCAGGAAGAACGCTGATTGAAATCGTTAA
>JAUNIQ010000157.1 GCA_030535275.1 Bacillota bacterium
TATATTCATCAGAGCCAACCCTAACAAAATTCCTGTTTTGATCCACGCAATAGATCGTGTTCTTATCCATCTTCTTTAGGGCTATTCCAGTATCTTCTCCATAGTCAACACGGACACTCAGGAAGGAAAAGCGCGGCTTCTCTGTTCCATACACAGTTGGATTGATTGCATCTTCTATGCGCTCAAACTTACAGCATACTCTCGTATCCTGATTGGGGGTATACTCCGTATCCACATAGCTTGGAAACATAGTAGCTTGCACATAGGCCACCTTCTGAAATGGCTCCGGCAATGTTACCGGGAGCAGCATTTCACGCCGCCTCATACCAGCACCTCTGATTCGTTCCAGAGGAGTGACCACTTCACCCCATCGAACAGGGCATTCAGTTCACTCCTCGTATTGGGAGATGGGGAATAAGAGCAAGGGATGATGTTGCCGGAAAGGTTAAGGTTACAGGCAATCCCGGCGTTATACCATATCACGACAACCTCTGCTCCCACAGCTGCTTCTTCCGGGAAACACAGTTTCAGCGTTTCCACAGTTCCTAAACAATAGAGGGTGTTTGCCACGACCACTGCGTCCATCTCTGTTTTTACCGTCTCCAGATAGGATGTACCCTTCGGTCCCTGTGGGCCAATCAGGTCTGCAACTGCGATCAGCGTATTCCAGGATTCATCCTCCGCATATCTCCACTGTATTTCTTCGCCAGTATTTCGAAGTTCTACCTCTCGCCCACCACCGCTGATGGTGATGCTGCCGATTGCAGTATCGCCGGACAGCAGAGACAGGATATTGTTCTCATACGAAATGCCGTCTGCCTTCTTGTGAAGCAGTTCCATCAGCTGTGATATGAAATCCGGGGTCGGCGGACAGGTTTCAGACAGTTCCTCATGATATCCGCTTTCATATACACGCACAGCCGCCTTATCTGTGGTGACAAAATCCCCAGCAAATACGGAAACGGGAAACGAACCCGGCTCCTTGAGAACTTCCCAAGGAACCAGGCAGGTATCACCGTTCAGGATGACCGGATAGTTACCAAACAAGGCGGTCTTTACTTTTCCGTTCCACTCTTCTGTCAGGAAGCAAAACTTCGCATGAAGATAATTCTTGCTCTTTGCAACCACACGGAAGGAATCCGTCCTGCGGATATGCTGATTGGATACATCAAATGTCAGAATTGGTTCCATGTTTCGCCTCCTTTAGAAATTATCGAATTATCACAACCAGAAGAGTATCTACACCTTTTTACAAAAGGCCGGAGTTTTCAATGGCTTTTACGGAAAAAGGTGTGGATTTTGTTTGTGGTTGACTCTCTTGAAAAATCTGTGCCAACTTATGGGTTCCAGACACATTCTGAAAAATATTCTTGACCGAAGTGGCAAATAAGTCACATCAGCTACTTTTTTGCATCAAAAATTCGGAACGTGTCGGTAAAGAGCAGATTCTGATAATATCCAGTCACCCCATTTGTACAAAACAAAATCCACACCTCACTGTCCCGGAAGCATTGATTTTACTGGCATTCTGTTGAGAGGTGTGGATTTTATCTGAGTTGTGATAATTCGATTTATTTTAACGTTAAAATAAATCGAAATCCGCCTGGGTGGCGATTTCTCTGTACTTGTACTCATCATTACTGCTCTCTGCGTACATATCGTTGACCATACCAATCGTCAGAAGGTCAAGGTCACGAATGGACAGCCCTAACTGTACGCAGCGGAGCAGAAAGAGCGGGGTTGTCATTTGCCGCTCAGTTGGGCGAAGTTTTTTTTAGACTGAACCTCCGTCTGCACATTCAGACCCCACAGTTCAATGATCTGGGGCAAAATCTGATAAATGGAGAAGGTATTGAAGCCATCCAGCCATTCCTCCGGGGTGTTGGGAACAGCCGGGTCAGCGTGTTTTGCCATGATGTAGGCAATGTTCTCGAACATCTCCAAAGAGAAGGTGTCCAGCCCGGAGGACTCCTCCTTGTTATCTCCCACAGCCTTTTCCAGCTGACGGAGGTCTTTGTAAATGTCCCTGCCGAACTTGATCCGGTAGATACGGGGAATGGCAGCAGATGCCTTAAATGCTACCTGCTTACCATCAATTTCAATCTGCTTTAC
>JAUNIQ010000038.1 GCA_030535275.1 Bacillota bacterium
AACGGTCACGTTGAAGAAATGTACTCAGGTCATGACATAGTAAAAGCCTTCAACAGAGAGGACATTTCCGAGGCGGAATTTGATGAATACAATGACAGTTTATGCGAGGCTGCATGGAAGTCACAGTTCCTCTCGGGACTCATGATGCCGCTGACTCAATTCATCGGTAATCTTGCTTATGTAATGGTATGCTTCCTCGGAGGATATCTGGCACTTAAAGGCCGTATCAGCATCGGACAGATCCAGGCATTTATTCAGTATGTAAGGTCACTGAATCATCCTGTTCAGCAGGTTGCAAACATAGCAAATCAGCTTCAGTCAACTGCGGCTGCGGCGGAGAGAATCTTCGAGCTTCTTGACGAAGAGGAAGAGAAGCAGGCCTACACAAACGGTCTTGATAAAGCGATTCCGCTTACAGCTAAAGCCAACAAAAAAGCCAAGCCTCTCAAGGGCGATGAAACGCTCTGGTCTGACCTTGTAAATCAGGTGAAGAGATCAGCCAGAGAAGCACTTCACGAGGTGGCAAAAACCAAGGATCCGACACCGAATGTTGACGGTGATGTGAACTTCGAAAATGTATCCTTCGGATATGTTGAAGGGGAGCCGGTAATAAAGAATTTCACCTTCGAAGCGGGGGCCGGACAGCGTGTTGCAATTGTAGGTCCGACCGGTGCGGGAAAGACGACAATCGTTAAGCTTCTCATGAGATATTATGAGCTCGACGGAGGCAGCATTCTGGTTGACGGTCAGGACATAACAACCATGAGCAGGCACGAGCTTAGAAGCAAGTTCGGAATGGTTCTGCAGGACACATGGCTGAACAGCAATTCAATCAGAGAAAACATCAGATACGGTAAACCGGATGCAACGGATGAAGAGGTTGAAGCGGCAGCATATGCGGCACACATTGACCACTTTATCAAGACGCTTCCGGGCGGCTATGATATGCAGATAAATGAAGAAGCGACAAACATTTCGGCAGGACAGAAGCAGCTGCTTACAATCGCCAGAGCAATTCTGGCCGATGCGCCTATTCTGATTCTCGACGAGGCAACATCTTCAGTTGATACGCGTACAGAGCGCATAATACAGAAGGCCATGAGCAACCTAATGGAAGGCAGAACCAGCTTCATCATCGCCCACAGATTGTCGACTATCAAGGACGCCGATCACATTCTGGTCCTCGACCACGGCGACATCGTAGAACAGGGCAACCACAAGGAGCTGCTGGCAAAGGGCGGCTTCTACGCCGAACTTTACAACAGCCAGTTTGCACAATAAAAAGCCGCCCCGCAGAGCCTTCTTTGTGATATAATTATTGACAGTAAAAAGAGGGAAGCAGAAAGGGAAAGAAATGGAAAAGAAAAAGACACCCGGAATAACAATATTCTTTTATATCGCAGGGATAGTGTTCCTGGCGGTTGCAGCATTCATGCTTGTTGCTGCAGTTACATATACAAGAACATATCTCCAGTCATATGACGCATCATTTGGAGACATGTGGTCCAACTCAATACAGTACATCATCACCCAGTTTGTTCCTTACCTGGGCGTAGGCATTGTATGCCTGGGAATCGGAAGAGCCATTAAGGAAATGAAGAACATTTCCGTTGATGTGGATAACAGACCGGATGAAGAGGCGCAGGCAAGACAACTGGCTGCAGCAGATAAGATTGCCAATGGCCTCAAAAAACTGGCTGCAGAGATTGAAACCAACAGAGAGGTTCTCGGCATCAGGATGGAGGAAAAAGAGAAGCGCGACCAGGTTAGACTTCAGGAGCTTGAAGGTGACCTTCTCTACGTAATGAAGGGTGAGAAAGCTGAGGCAAAGGAAGAGCCTGCAAAGGCAGCCGAAACGACTGAAGAGGCAAAGGCAGTCCCTGCAGAAATTCCGCCGACACCGCCAATCTTCACCATTTCAAGATCAATGGTAATGCCGGCATGTCCTGCAGTAGATTCTGTTGAAGTTGCAAAGGCAGAAGTACCGACTCCGGCAGAAATTCCGCCGACACCGCCAATCTTCACCATTTCAAGATCAATGGTAATGCCTAAGTGCCCGGCCAGAAAGAAAATACCGCAGATTTTCACAATCGCAAGGTCAATGGTAATGCCGGCATGTCCAGCTATAGAGAAAAAGACTGTAAGGAGAGAGACTTTCTCAAGCGAGGATCTTGAACAACTGCTTTCACACATGAACAAGAAGAACTAGGAGAGACGATGAAGAGATACAAGTCATCACACATGGTAAGAATGGAACATCTCAACCACCACGGAAACCTCTACGCAGGACAGGGAATCGAGTGGATGGTTGAAACCTCGTTCATCGTTGTGAACTGTGAGTACGGTGATCCTCAGGGACTGCTTTACAAGAACACTCACAAGTTTGATTTCTATCATTCCGTTAACCCGGGAGACATCGTATATTACGAAGGACTCATTGTCAGAACAGGAAGGACCAGCCTCACCATCAGAGTCGGTCTCTACGACGAGAAGACGGGCGTGCTCAACGCAGAAGGATTCACCACTTTCGTGTCTGTGGATCCCGAGACGAACAAGCCTGTCGCTCACGGAATTGTTCTCGATGAGCCGGCAGATGAGGAAGAGAGAAAATGGAGAGAAGAGGCCGAAAGTTTCTTCAGAAAAAAGTGAATGTTTTAAAGTCGGAATTTCAAATTCCGACTTTTTTAGAGGGGTCATTTGTGATACAATATCTGATTAGAGAAAAAAGGAGCATATAATGTTTGATAAACTTGATTTTATAACTGAAAAGTATGACGAGCTGGCACAGAAGGTAGCCGACCCTGCCGTAATAAACAACCAGCCGGTATGGCAGAAGCACATTAAAGAAATGGGCGAGATGGAACCTATCGTCAAGAAGTACAAGGAGTACAAAAAGGCGAAGACCGACCTGGCAGAAGCCAAGGAACTTCTTGAAATCGGCGACGATGAAATGAGAGAACTTGCCAAGATGGAAATCGGTGAACTGGAAGATAAAATCCAGAGCGATGAAGAAGAGCTGAAAGTCCTGCTTTTGCCTAAGGACCCTAACGATGAGAAGAATGTAATTCTCGAAATAAGAGCCGGCACAGGCGGTGAAGAAGCGGCACTTTTCGGTGCAGATCTTCTGAGAATGTACACCCGTTATGCGGAGCGTAATCGCTGGAAGACTGAGCTCATGGACATGAACGAAACGGGCATCGGCGGAGTCAAGGAAGCGGTTATGCTCATCAAGGGCAAGGGAGCATATTCAAGACTGAAATTTGAATCCGGAGCACACAGAGTGCAGCGCGTTCCCGAGACAGAATCCAGCGGCAGAGTCCACACTTCAGCGGCAACAGTAGCCGTACTTCCTGAAGTTGACGACGTGGAAATCGACCTGGATCCTAACGATGTAAGAGTTGACGTTTACCGTGCATCAGGAAATGGCGGACAGTGCGTAAACACCACCGACTCAGCTGTAAGACTTACACACGAACCGACCGGACTGGTAGTAACCTGCCAGGATGAAAAGTCACAGATAAAGAACAAGGATAAAGCCTTCAAGGTACTCAAGGCAAGACTCTACGATCTTGAAATGCAAAAGCAGCAGGACGAGATTGCAGGCCAGAGAAAAAGCCAGGTTGGAACAGGCGACAGAAGTGAAAGAATCAGAACATACAACTTCCCGCAGGGAAGAGTTTCTGATCACAGAATCGGACTGACAATCTACAAGCTTGACCAGTTCCTTGATGGAGATATTGATGAGGTTGTCGATGGACTTATCACCGATGACCAGGCAAAAAAGATGCAGGCATTTTAATGAAAACATTACACTTAACAACAAGTAAAAAAGACATAGAGAAAGCGGCAAAAATCATTCGCGAAGGCGGACTGGTTGCCTTCCCTACAGAGACAGTTTACGGCCTTGGAGCCAATGCCTTTGATGAGGAAGCTGTTGCCAATGTGTACAAGGCTAAGGGACGTCCCAGCGACAACCCTATGATAGTTCACATTGCCAGAGCCAGCGACATAGGACAGCTGACGAGAATGCTCAGCCCGGAAATTGTTGAACTCATTGACAACTTCTGGCCTGGCCCGCTCACGCTGGTAGTAAAGAAAAAACCTGAGGTTCCCGACAGAACCACAGGCGGACTTGACACCGTTGCAGTAAGACTTCCTGAAAGCCAGGCAGCAATCGATCTTATTAATGCGGCATGCTGTCCGATAGCGGCACCGAGCGCAAACATTTCAGGCAGCCCGAGCCCTACAAGAGCCAAGGATGTCATTGCCGACATGGACGGAAGAATTGATGCAATAATTCAGGGCGATGACTGCAGAGTGGGAATTGAATCTACAGTCGTAGACATGACAGGTGATGTGCCTGTAATTTTAAGACCGGGAATCATTACCGCTGAAGCAATTGAAGCGGCAATAGGCAGGGAAGTAAAATACGATGAATCTCTTACAGAGGCATCAAAGCACATTCAGCTTGATCCGGCTGCAGGAGTTGCCGAGGCTGACTTCCAGCCAAAGTCACCGGGCATGAAATACAAGCATTATGCTCCGAAGGCAGACATGCTCATCGTAGAAGGAAATAGAAAGAAAGTTAAGCAGGAAATAGAAAGACTTAAAGTCCTTAATGAGCAGATAGGAAACAAGGTGGGAGTAATTCTCTTTGAAGAGAGAGCATTCATAGAAGCTGCTCACGATTTCTTTGCTCAGTTAAGAGATCTGGACAGTGAAGGTGTTGACCTGATACTGGCAGGTGCTTTGAGCGACAAGGACGGAGTTGGTTTTGCGGTAATGAACCGCATGCTGAAGTCTGCAGGATATAAAATAGCGAGGGTTTAGAAATGTTAATTGCAATAGCAAGTGACCACGGTGGTTACGAACTGAAGGAAAAAGTTAAGGAACATCTCCGCGAAAGAGGAGAGAAAATTGTAGACCTGGGAACCACCAGCAGCGAGTCCGTTGACTATCCGATTTACGGCAAGGCATGTGCCGAGGCAGTGGCTTCCGGCAAGGCTGAAAGAGGAATAGTAATCTGCGGAACGGGAATAGGAATTTCAATCGCAGCAAACAAGGTTAAGGGAATAAGATGCGGCCTTTGCACAAGCGTGGAAATGGCACAGCTGACAAGAGCGCACAACAACGCAAACATGCTGGCAATGGGAGGCAGAACTACTGCCGAAGAGCTGGCCATGGAAATTGTGGACGCTTTTCTCGACACCGAATTTGAAGGCGGAAGACATCAGCGCAGAACAGATATGCTCGATGAAATGTAATGTTATAAATAAAATTCACATAGAAGAAAGGAAAAGAAAATGGGAAAGATTTATGTATTCGACCATCCGTTAATTCAGCACAAGGTTGCACAGATCAGAAACAAGGATACTGCAACAAGAGACTTCAGACAGATCGTTAAGGAAATCGCCATGCTGATGACTTTCGAGTCAAGCCGTGACCTTCCTCTGAAGGAAGTTGAAATTGAAACACCAATCTGCAAGACAAAGGTTAACGTTCTTGAAGGTTTGGACGTTGCTGTAGTTCCAATCCTGAGAGCAGGGCTGGGAATGGTTGACGGAGTTCTCGAAATCATCCCTAATGCCAAGGTTGGACACGTTGGACTTTACAGAGATCCTGAAACTCATGAGCCGGTAGAATACTACTGCAAGATGCCTGAGGACATCGACAAGAGAAAGATCTTCGTAACAGACCCTATGCTTGCAACAGGCGGATCAGCAGTTGCAGCAATCGATTTCGTTAAGCAGCGCGGCGGCAAGGACATCGTATTCATGTGCCTCATCGCAGCACCTGAAGGAATCGAAGTACTGAAGAAGGCTCACCCTGATGTTGACATTTACATCGCAGCAAAGGATGAATGCCTGAACGAGAACGCTTACATCGTACCTGGTCTGGGCGATGCCGGCGACAGAATCTTCGGAACTAAATAAACTAAATTAACTGAACACCAACGAGGGCAGCCCGCCGGGAAACCCGCGGGTCTGCTTTGATTTTCCATTTTTCTTTTTTGAAATAACAAGACAAAATTTTATGCAAAAGCAGGAGCGATTTTTATGAACTACAATCTGATTCCGGACAATGTAAGTGAACACACAAATGTATATGACGTGCTTAAGGAGAGAGGCTTCATTGAACAGACAACTGACGATGAAGGAATCCGCGATCTTCTGGGCAAGGAAAAGATTAAATTCTACATCGGATTTGACCCGACTGCAGACTGCCTTCACGTAGGACATTTCATGCAGGTTATCATCATGATGTACATGCAGAAATACGGACACACACCGGTTGTTCTTATCGGTGGCGGAACCACAATGATCGGCGACCCGTCAGGAAGATCCGACATGCGTCAGATGATGACACAGGAAACCATCAGAGAGAACGGCATTCAGTTCAAGCATCTCTTTGACAGATTCCTTGAATTCGATGAAGAGTGGGAGTACAAGCCAAGCGGAAGCGTGCTGGGCAAGGGCAGTGCAAACAAGGAGCCTGAACCGGGCAAGGCAATCTGCGTAAACAATGCGGACTGGCTTCTGGGATTCAACTACCTTGAATTCATCAGAGATATCGGAAGCAAGTTCAACGTAAACTCAATGCTGCGTGCAGAATGCTTCAAGCAGAGAATGGCCAAGGAAGGCGGACTTACATTCCTGGAGTTCAACTACATGCTCCTCCAGTCATATGACTTCTATTGCCTGGCTCGTGACATCGACTGCAAGATTCAGTTCGGTGGAAACGACCAGTGGTCAAACATATTATTCGGTGCCGACCTGTCCAGAAAGATTCTGGGCAAGGACAGCTACTACGGAATGACATTTGCCCTTCTGACAAACTCAGAAGGAAAGAAGATGGGCAAGACCCAGAGCGGAGCCCTCTGGCTTTCACCTGAAAAGACTTCACCTTATGAATTCTATCAGTACTGGAGAAATGTTGGCGATGCTGACGTTGAGAAGTGTCTGAGAATGCTCACCTTCCTGCCAATGGATGAAGTTAAGAGACTGGCATCACTGGAAGGTTCAGAAATAAATAAGGCCAAGGAAGTTCTGGCATTTGAAGTAACCAAGCTGGTTCACGGTGAAGACGAAGCAGTTAAGGCGCAGGAAGCTGCCCGTGCGGCATTCGGCGGCGGAGCAGCAGGCATGGCTGATCTTCCGGAAATCGAAATTGCAGCTGCAGACCTGAATTCAACGGACAAGGAAGGAAACGAACTCGGCGGACTGGGAGTGGCAGCATTTCTGAAGACTCTGGGACTGGCAGGCAGCAATCGTGACGCCATGGATGTAATCAAACAGGGCGGTCTGAAGCTTGACGGTGAGAAGGTTACAGATCCTAAGACACTGATTACACCTGAATCCTTCAAGGACGGGAAAATGCTTGTCGAAAAGGGCAAAAAGAAGAAGATTATGGCAAAACTTGTCTAATCATTCCAATTATTGACAAATACATTAAAAACATTGAAATTTAAGGACTCAGAACAAACTTTTTGGGTCCTTTTTTGTTGCTTATATACATATTGTACGTTATAATTAACAAACATTAAGAGAATAGATGGTTTTTTGAAAAAATGTGA
Source organism: Bacillota bacterium (assembly GCA_030535275.1). Classification (GTDB taxonomy): domain Bacteria; phylum Bacillota; class Clostridia; order Peptostreptococcales; family Anaerovoracaceae; genus Lentihominibacter. The sequence goes on from JAUNIQ010000038.1 coordinate 7,574, forward strand.
GCCATTTCAGGTTTTTGCATACTCTTTATATTTAAAGAGTAGCATTTTAAGGGGGAACTATATCCAGAATGATGGAAACTAAAGCACACACAATTTCAAAGCTAAGACTATTCCTTGCCGTGGCGGTTATTCTGCTTACAGCTTTTGTTGTGGCTGCAGGTATAGACATCAATCCTTATGATACGCTCATGAGCGAACTGCCGGAAAAGACAGAGGCCTTTGATAACGTTCAGATTACTGACGGACAGGCTCCGCTGGCAGATCAGGACATCAGCACAAGCGAAGAGACAAAGACCAGAACCGTCAAGCTGAGCAAGAAGGCAAAGAAGACTTACAGCAAGAAGCTTAAGGACAAGGTTACAACAGAGGTTGCCGTTGAAGAAACCTATGACAGTCTTATTGAGACGGAGACCACGACCAAGATAGAAACAACAGAAAAGTATACCAAGAAGAAAAAGACAAAGACGGTAACTGAGAATATTACAACTACAGTAGTTACCACAACCTATCCTATTGACGGTTCCGCCAATGAGGATGTCGACATTTCAGAAAAGACCACTACGAAATCTGTCAAGCTGAGCAAGAAGGCAAAGAAGACATACACCAAGGAGCTCCCTGACAAGGTAACGACAGAAACAGACGTGGAAATGGACGGCAACAACCTGGTTGAGACCGAAACAATAATAGAAACAGAAACAACAGAAAATTACACAAAGAAACAGAAAAAGAAAAAAGTAACCACTACTGTTACAACGACGGTGATTACTTCAACATACACCATGAAACATTCAGAGCCTGAAAGCATGTCAGCAGAAGCAGCCGAGGAAGAAGCAGCAGCCAATCAGGATGCTGCAGAAACACAGGCATCAGAACCTGAACCACAGGCAGAGCCACAGCCTGCTCCTGAACCTGAAGTAAGCGAAGCAACTACCGAAGGTGAAGAGGGGGCTGAAGGTGGAGAAGAACCTGCAGCAGAACCTGAACCGCAGCCTGAACCACAGCCTGCAGCTGAAGAAACCCCTGCAGCTGAAGAAACGCCGACAGCAGAAGAGACAGATATTCCATCAAACGATACTGCCCCTGCACTGCCGGAAGGAAAGAGCGCAATTGCAACTGCAGCGCCTAACGCAGACAGCAGACTTCTGGATGCATTTGATACTCTGGGATTCACATTCAAGGTTGATGCAAATTACAAGTATACCGGTTACTTTAGTGCAAAGGAAGCCTGCATAATCCTGAAGAGAAATGACGACAACATCTACCATGAACTTGGACATTTTCTTGCCTTTGCATCAGGAAACGTTGACACAGGAAGCAAGTTCAAGGCAATATACGAAGCCGAAAAGGGAAGCTACAACGGAAGAAATCCATCCTACGTGCTGAGCGATTCATCGGAATACTTTGCTGAATCCTACAGAGATTACGTGCTGGATAAGGATGCCCTGCAGGCACAGAGACCACAGACTTATGCCGCAATTGAATCGGCACTGGGAAAGCTTACGAGCTCACAGCTCAACAGAGTAAAGCTTCTCTACGGAGATCTTTGGAACTAACAAAGAATGAAACTGTCTGAAGACAGTTACAGATATATATAATATTTTGGCAAACCCGTCGAAAGGCGGCGACGCAAAGCTAAGTGTCTTAACTTAGTGCCCTGCATAGGGCAATGAGAATGATTGACTGGCTGCACTTTATTAGTGCAGCCTTTTTATTTTAGAGAGAGGTAAAAGAAATGAAGAATCGCAGAACAGGAAAATTCTTGCTCGCACTGATCATGTCAGTGGCCATGATTTTCACCATGGGCATCAGCACATCAGTGTTTGCTGCGGACGGATCAGGGAGTGACGATATCGATCCTGAAGTAAGCAAGACACTCACCCCAAACGGTGACGGCACCTACACGCTCAGTCTGAGTGTAACAGGTAAGACAAAGGAAGTTACTACTAAAACAAAGGCAAATGTTCTTATTATCATGGACACGTCCGGCAGCATGGATTTTGCCGCACAGGATGAAACAGGAAGCAAAGGATCAGACGGTAACGGAAGATCAACTTTCCAGCTTTACAAGAAAGTCGGCAACAGCTACGTGGAAATAACCGATAGCGAAAAGTATACCGGAACAGTGTACAGAAGGAATAATAACAAATATAGCGAATACACAGGTACACGTTTCTCTTCCTCACAAAAAAGAATAAACGTTGCGAGAACAGCAACAAATGACCTGATTGACAGTCTGGCAAAAAACAATGCAACTGTTAACGATACAGTTGAAATCTGCTTTATGACTTTTGATAGTACGGCTAACAGTGAAACAGACTGGTATAAGGGAACAGTCATGAGTGACCTTAAAAACAAGGTTGTTCAGAAAAGCCCAGGCGGCGGTACCAACTGGGATGACGCACTGCATGAGGCAAGAAGAGTTGCAGCTGCAAAGAATGATGGCGATCCAACGTACATCATATTTGTATCCGATGGTAACCCGACATACTACTATGATAATAACCACAATGAGAGAAAGGGAACCGGACAGGAAGACGAAGAAAATGTAAAGAAGTCAGCAGCCCCTGCATACGCAGAAGCTGACCTAATCAAAGCTGCAGGATACAAGTTCTACGGCGTTGGCGCATTTGGTTCAGTTGATAGAATGCAGACACTTTGCGAAAAGGCTAATGGCACTTACCAGAACTACTATTATGCTGCAACTGACCAGACTGCACTGGAGCAGGCTTTTGCTGCAATAGTTAATTCCATTTCTGACAGTGCAGGAAGCAAGGACGTTACAATAACAGACAATGTGACAGAGTTAACATCAACGAATCAGAATCTGACAGAGCTTGATACAGACAGCTTCACATACACAAGAAGTGACAACAAGGCATATACAGGCCCTAAGGCAACTTATGACGGCAGCAAGGTAACATGGAATCTTGGTGACGGCTACATGCTTGAAGACGGCGTTACATACACTGTAAGCTTCAGAGTATGGCCAAGCCAGGCAGCATATGACCTGGTAGCTGCACTGAATAACGGAACTCAGAGTTATGACTCCCTTGACCCTGACGTTAAATCACAGATCAAGAAAGATGGCAATTCTTACTCACTTTATTCAAATACAAAAAATACAGCTTCAGATGTAAACAACAAGGTTGATTACACAAAGGTAGAAGTTAAGGAAAGCAAAAACGAACCAGCTGGCACAAAGAACGCTGACGGCACAATCACAGGCACAGATGGTTTCACATACGAAAAGAAGAACAACGTATGGATTGGCACCAAGGAAAGCAGGGCAAGCCAGGCTCTGACAAATCCTGATCCAATGCCACTGACAGGAACAAAAATGACTGTCAAGAAGGAATGGGTTGGCGCTCCTGCTTCAGGTAGTGTATTCTTCGAACTGATGCAGGACGACGAAGGCACAGGCAAGATTGTAGAACTGAAGAGCGGAAACGAGTGGTCCGCAGAAGTTAACATCGCTCCTGGACTTATCGTTGGAGACGAAACTCTTGAACCAGGACATAACTACACATTAGAAGAAGTAGTTCCTGAAGGAGAAACTGCAGATTACCACTATGAGTTTGATTCCGAAACTCACCACCCTATGCTCAAAAAGGTTGGCAACAACATGGCAATCGTAGACCTTAACGATGATGTTAAGGATAACGTTCTCGTTGGAACAAACACCAGGAAGAGCACACTGGATATTTCCAAGACAGTAACAGGCATCCAGAATTCTTCAAAGACCTTCACTTATAAGGTTAAGATAAAGGATAACAACGGCGATGACATCTGGTTCTCAATTGCAAAGGGAGACAGCATCGTTAAGGAAGACGGACGCATCTCAGGAGATAATGCGAGTCAGGTAACAGCAGAGGAAAATGCTCAGGGCAAGACCGGATATTATTCAGTACCAAGCAATACTGAATTCAATATCAGCATTAAGGACGGCGAAAACATTCGCTTCATAAATCTCCCTGTTGATTCAACATATTCAGTTGAAGAAATCGGAATGCCTGCAGATGGATATTCATTTGACAAGGTTGATCTCAACAAGGTTGCTACAGATGACAACGCAGTAAAGAGCGGCGCTAAGGTAACAGGCATAATCAAGAGCGCTAACAGCGCATACGAGCTTGACTACACTAACAAGTACAGCGTAACTCCTGTAACTGAAAACCTGCATGCAACAAAAAAGGTTGAAGGAAATGATGCAACAGAAGCGTTCACATTCAGCATTGAAGCAACGGGCGACAATGCAGGCAATGTTGAAATCCCTTCAGCAACAGCAACAACAGGAACAACTCCTCTCAAGGACGGAGATCAGAAGACAGTAGACTTCAATAACATCAAGTTCAAGGCTCCGGGAACATACACATTCAAGGTTAAGGAAACCAACACGAATGTACCTGGCGGCTGGACATATGACAACCAGAATGCAAAGACAATAACTGTCAAGGTCGAAGACAAGAGCGGCCAGCTGACAGTAACTGAAGTATCAGACACTCCGGTATTCACAAACTCATATGACGCTGAAGACACAACAGCAACAATAGAAGCTAACAAGAAACTCACAGGTCTTGACCTGGAAGAAAACCTGTTCAAGTTCCAGCTTTACGATTCAAATAATCACGAAATCGGAGCTCCTGTAGGAAACGCAGCCAACGGAAAGGTTACTTTCCCTGAAATCTCATATGATGCTGTTGGAACATATAAGTATAAGATCAAGGAAGTAGTTCCTGAAGTCGTAGATGCTGACAATAAAATTCTTGCCGGCATGACATATGACATCAGCACAGTAAATGTAACTGTTGAGGTTACAGACAATGAAGGTAAGCTTGAAGCTGATGTAAGCTATGCTGACAACGACAATACATTTGAAAACTATTATGCTTCAGGATCAGCATTCATTCAGGGTCTGAAGGTTGTAGATAATGGAGCAGTTGCTTTGGAAGGCGGTGAGTTCGAGTTTACAATCAGCAGCACAAATGGCGGACGTCTGCCAGATGAGACAACAGTTGCAAATAAGGCCGGCGGAATAATTGAATTCGGAGACATCGAATTCACTCTGGCTGATCTGAAGGCAGCCGTTGATGAGCCGACAAACGATGATAATAATAATGAAAACAATAATACCGTTGAAGGCACAGAAGACACAGAAGGCGAAGCAACTCTTAATGCAGAACCTGAAGGCACAGAAGTTGAACAGCCTGCAGCTGCTGCCGGAAAGACTTATCACTATGTAATCACAGAGTCAAAGAAGGTTGACGGCGTAATAAACGATGGCCCTCAGGAATTTGATATCAAGATTACTGACGATGGCGAA
>JAUNIQ010000039.1 GCA_030535275.1 Bacillota bacterium
ATAGATATTGTATTCTATTAGGCAGGAGCGTTACAAATTCAGTGTACCATTACAGTTTTACGATAAAAGGTATAATTGTAGTAGCTGTATTATCGTAAAATAAGCGAAAAATATTCGAATTCCTTTTTTCAGATATAAAAATACGATAAAACTGGTTTGCTAAGCCGTGTTCTATCGTATTTATTTCTTAATTATTTATCTAACTCTATTTTTACGATATAATTCCTTATTTTTTCGTGTTATTATCGTACTTCACGCCAAATTTCTGCAAACTAGCAGATTCTCGGAAGTCCTTCCCCATACAATACGTCAAATCTTCTCGTTGCACCAAGGCGTGTTCTGATATAAGCGCCTTCGCCCGACTTAACCTGTCCGATTACTGCCGCATTAACGCCGTGCTCTGTACTCTTTACTGCTGCCAGTGCCGCTTCAGCCTGTTCGGCCGGTACAACAGCTATCATCTTTCCTTCGTTACCCATGTACAACGGATCAAGACCAAGAATATCTGCGAATCCCTTTACCTCAGGGTTCACCGGGATTGCGTCCTCTTCAAGTTCAATCTGCACTCCGGAGCTTTCGGCGATTTCATTTATTACCGTTCCCAGTCCTCCGCGGGTTACATCTCTCATTGTCCTGACATTTATTCCCGCTTCATAGAGGGCCTCAACTATGTCATTCAGCGCAGCACAGTCTGACTTGATGTTGTTTTCAATCTCCATGCGGTGTGAAAGTATGCATGCGTGATGGTCACCCAGATGGCCCGAGCAGATAATCACGTCCCCTTCCGAGCAGTTTGCGCTGGAAACGTCGCGTCCTTCAGGTATCTCCCCGATTCCCGTAGTATTGATGTACATTCCGCCTGCGCCTTCAACAACCTTGGTGTCCCCGGCAACTATGATGACGCCTGCTGCTTTGGCCTGTGCAGCCATTGATTCAACCACCTGATCCAGAAGCTCAACATCGAGTCCCTCCTCCAGAATAAATCCGCAGGTCAGATACTTCGGAACCGCGCCCATCATGAGCAGGTCGTTTACAGTTCCGCATACGCAGAGCTTGCCTATGTCTCCACCCTTGAATACCAGAGGTGTTACTACAAACGAGTCAGTACTGCAGGCAATCCTGCCGCCAACTTCCAGTACTGCCGCATCTTCCATCTTGTCCAGCACCTGATTCCTGAAATGCTTTCCGAAAATGTCGCCCATGAGCTGAGCTGAACTCTTTCCGCCACTTCCGTGTGCCATTGTAATCTTCATGTCTATCTCCTTCTAGGCCTGAGCCAACTAGTGTTTATTTCTGTACCAGATTCCGCATGATCCTTCGCTTGATACCATGCACGGTCCGAATGGGTTCATCGGTGTGCAGCTTCCTCCTGCGAACATAGGACACTGGTCCGGATTAATCTTTCCTGTAATTACTGCACCGCATCTGCAGCCTTCCGGAAGTTCCATGTCCTGGTCAAGGCCCATGCTGCCTCCGTCATATGCAGCGTAGTCGCCCTTAAGATAAAGGCCGCTGCCTTCTATTACACCCAGGCCTCTCCACATTGCGGGACCCGGTTCATATACTTCGTTTATTGCAGCTATGGCCTTCTCATTTCCGTCTTCGCGAACTGCGTTAGGGTACATGTTTTCCACGTATCCTTCTCCGGCTTCAATCTGCTTCACGATTCTGTAGATTGCCACGAGAATGTGCTCTGCCTCAAAGCCCGAAACTACGAAAGGCCTGCTGTATTTCTCTGCCAGTCCATCATATACGTGAACGCCTGTAATTACGCTCACATGGCCGGGACAGATAAAACCGTCAATATCATTCTGATTAGCGCAAATCCAGTCTAAGGCAGGAATAGCCGTCTTCAGAGCGGTCACAAGCCTGATGTTCTCTATGCCCTGCGCCTTTGCCTGCTGAACCATCAGCGCATAAGTCGGTGCTGTTGTTTCAAAGCCTACGGCTGCAATCACGTATGTGATATCCGGGTTTGCCTTCGCCTTCTCAATCGCTTCAAAAGGCGAATACATGATGGTGATGTTTGCCTTCGAGCCATCGGCCGATTCCGCCTTGTTTTCGGACAGGCTTCCGCCCGTTCCCGGCACCTTCATCATGTCACCGAAGGTGAGAAGCTCACACCCCGACTTCCTGGCATAATCAACGCACTTGTCGATAAATGCAGTCGGTGTTACGCATACAGGGCATCCCGGGCCTGAAATCAGCTTGATCTTAGGCGAAATGAGTTCCCTGATTCCGTTCTTGAAAATTGCTGCAGTATGAGTGCCGCAAACTTCCATCAGTTTCAGTTCCCTGCCGTCGTAGGATTTCAGATAATCTATTACTTCCCTGATTTCCATTAGGCCAGATCCTCCAGGTCAGCGAACAGGTCTATGATTTCCTGAGCCTGTTCCTTTTCCATTACTTCTATTGCACAGCCTGCATGAACTAGAACATACTGACCAACCTTCGGGTCAACAAGTCCAACATTTACGCTTACGCTGTTTCCGTTAAAATCCACTTTTGCCGTTGAGCCATCAATTTCCGTGACTCTTCCGGGTATTGCTACGCACATATTTTATTCCTCCCCGGGCAGCTTGCAGATATCAACCCACCCGATTGCATTGCTGTATTTATAAAGTTCATCGTTTGTCAGCTCAATGGCACTGTTGTCTGAGCCGCATGCAGGAAATACTGTTTCGAATCTCTTCATGGATTCGTCGCAGTAAACGTCAACGTCATCCCTCTCTATTGCAAAGGCACACACGCCGCCGATTGCATGTCCTGTATATTCAATGACTTCGTCAGGCTTAAGCATCTTTGCCTTGAAACCGAACTGATCCTTGAATTTTCTGTTGTTGATTCTTCCGTCGCCTGCCATCTGAACCAGGATTGCACCTGCTCCATCAGGCTTAAGGAATGACATGGTTTTGCATATGCGTGCTCCCTCAACTCCGACAGCCTCGGCTGCCAGGTCAACTGTAGCACTGGACACGTCAAATTCCATTACCTTGTCTTCCATTCCAAACTGACGAAAATATTCCTTTACTTTATCAATAGCCATTTCTTGCCTCCATTCGTGCTATTATTTATTGTCATTTTCAGGTTTGGTGAATTCCAGAAATTCCTCAATGAGCAGCGGCTTCGCGAAATAGAAGCCCTGGCAGTATGACTCGCCATACTGTTTCAGGAATTCATGCATCTTTTCCGTTTCAACTCCTTCAAAGCATACTGCAGTTCCCGTTCTTGCGGAAGAAGCCGTAAGTGCCGTAGCGTAGATGTGGAAGTTTCTTTCGTCCTGCAGTCTTTCAACAAAGTCCTTATCCAGTTTGACTTCATCTACAGGAATGTTAAGCAGGAGATTTACTGTCGAGTAGCCGGTTCCCATGTCATCAAAGGCAACCTTCACACCTCTGTTTCTGATATCCGCAATGCTCTCCTTCAGGAAGTCAGCATCCAGCTCCTTACTTCGTTCGGTAAGTTCAAGGACCAGACCTTCAGGCGGATAGTTCTCTCCTTCCAGAATGTCCATTATCTCGTTTGCGAAATTTCCGCTTCTCATCTGAACCGCGGTAACATTTACGCCTACGAAATAATCCGGTATCTGCTTTCTGATGACCACTGCATCCTTGACCGCCCATCTCAGTATCTTCAGACCCAGCTCGTAGAAGCATGAATCCGTCTCCAGGAAGTCGATGAATCTGCCCGGTACGATTTCTCCGTGAGCCGCGTCCTTCCATCTCAGCAGTGATTCGGATCCTATTACCTTTCCTGTCTGGGTATCCACTATAGGCTGATATCTCAGGCAGAAGTTTTCTGCATCGCCCGTGGCGTCCTTGTGTATTTCCGTAAGCAGCTCCAGATCCATCTGAGAATGACCTTCGAACATCTCATCTGTAAATACCAGCTTGTTGTGCTTATTGTCTCTGGACTCATCAAGTGCGAAGAGCAATTCACTCCTGACTGTATCTCTGTCACTTGATGTTCCGGATACTATTTCTGCAGCACCGCCTGAAATATTCAGCGGCACGACTTCATCTCCGTATTCAACGCCATGGGCAAGTGCCTCGCTAATGCTGTCATATACCTGCACTGCTTCGGCACGGCTTACACCATAGAGCGGAATTGTGACATTAATGCCCTTATCGGTATATACATCTCCCAGCTCTCCGACTTCTCTCTGAACTATCAGAGCCGCATCCCTGAGAATATCCCTGCCGCCACTGTAGCCGTATATCATGTTCAGTCTTTCGGCGTTGTTTATTACAAGCTTCAGGATAATTGCAGTCTTGTCCGATCCGACTATTTCCAGGAACTTCTCATCCATTACGATGAAGTTGTCGAAGCCTGTAATGGCATCAACCTTCTCTTCAATTCCCCTGTTGATCAGATAACCTGCGAATACATCAGGCTCTCCGTTCTTGCCGTTATACTTGGCACCGTGAGTTTCGCAGAGAACGTATTCATTTTCGCTGTTAAGAGCTCTGTACTCACAGTTGTAGTACTTCCTCTTGCCCGTCATTACCTCAGTATATATATACCTGTCTTCCTGAACATCGTCCGGGTGAATCTTGGCTCCCCACTTCTCTCCGAAGTCATCGGTGAACTCAAATCCCATGCCGAAGTATTCATTCCATGCAGGTGAAATTCTCGTTACGTTTGTCTCAAGATTACAGAGGAACGGATAGATTCTCTCGTTGGATGAACACATTGCATCGAAGAGTGAATCTGTAAGTCCCGTAAGATTCAGGGTTGTTCCCATACCGCTTCCTACAAAGGACTTGGCTCCCTTCATCTCGGTCTTGTTTTTGTACATCATGTAGTCGGCTGTTCTTACTACGTCGCGGATGCTCTTGTACTCAGGTCCTGCAATGGCGTAACCAATTGCAACTGCCGGCGTGTAGCTCTTGCCCGTATCAACGGAAGCAACCTTCTCCTGAACTCTGCGGCATTCCTCGATTACCGTTTCCTCATCCACATTATGGAAGATTACGAAGAACTCGTCGCCGCCCATTCTGTATATTCCGTCGGCGTGTCTGAATTCGCTCATGAAAACACCGGTAACCAGGGTGATGTAATGGTCACCTTCAGTATGGCCGAAGAGTCCGTTTACAGCCTTAAGATTGTTAATGTCGCAGAATGCAAATATGTAATTTGAATTAGGGTTCTTCTTGAATTTTTCGTCTATGTCAGCGATGTCCATGTCGTAGCTCTGTCTTGACTGAACTCCCGTCAGGGCATCGGTCATTGCCTTCTGTCTGAACAGGTGCACCGGATTCTCAACTGAGAAGAAGAATGCAACTGTTACTATTGTAATTCCGCCGCCGGTAAAGAGCATTTCCGGAACGGCTATCTGCACGATTACGCTGGCAAAGAGAACCAGCATCATAGGGAGCAGTGCGTACTTGACCATCTTATTCAGCTTGCCGAAGTTAATGAACAGTACAACGGTCGCTGCCAGGAAGTACAGGAAAGCTACTGCAAAACCAGCATAAGCCGCGATGCCCGTACTTGAATAGGTTCCGTTCATTTCCGCATACTGAACGCCCAGAAGCGGTACCGAACACATGAAGAGGCCTACCAGAATATATCCCAGCCAATAGAACTTCCTTGAAGTATTCGGATAGCACATCCTCATTACATAGAAGAATATTTCATTGGCAAACAGTATTGCCGTCGTATAGAAAATGATGTGACATACATTGTTCAGCCAGAGCGGAACAGTGTCCATATTGTTTACTGTCAGAACCGTGATTATATCAAAGGCAACATGAAGCATGGCAAACCACATGAGTCTTGTAAATGGTTTGCTGTCCTTGCCGATAAGATATGATCTTGACATGAAATAAAGGAACAGCAGTATGATCATACATACTATTTCTTCTCTTACTATCAGAACCGGATACATAATTATTTCCCCCTTCAGGTACTCTTTCGCATTCTGTTCTCCGAACTATTATTTTATCACATTTTCTGCCCTTTGGGGCTGATTTTGCGTTAAAAAAGTGCGCCCGCAAACCGCAGGCGCACTTCCCTTTAATTCTTATTTGTCTTCTTCTGCTTTCGCAGCAGCAGCCTTTTTCTTGTTGCTCTTTACCATGATAGCCGCGGAGACAGCAATGCCGCCCCACAGACCGATGCACGCTATACACATCATTACGATTGCACTTGCAGTCATTTGCTTACCTCCTTCTTAGTCTTCATATCCAGGAGCATCGTCAGGCTTCTGATAGAAACCAGGCTTACCCTTAACTGCAGCAAATACGATTGCTACGATAACCAGGAACGCTATGCAAACCCAGCCGATCCACATTGGATATCCACCGTAACCTTCCTTCAGGAATCCAGCCATGTTGATGACGAATGTGTATCCAAGAACAACGATGGTTACAATCTTCAGACACCATGTCCACCACTGACCAATGTTGAAGTTTGAAGTAAGGTTTGCAACCTGTCTGATCTTTTCAGGCTTGAAGAACCATCCAATCAGCAGCAGCTCTATAACGCCTGCCAGTACGATACCGAAGCTGTTTGCGATATAGTCTGCGAAGTCCAGGTAATCCAGTCCTGACTTTGTGATAAATATGAATGAAATTATGAATGCAGGAATCAGAACTACTGTAGTAGCCTTGTTGTGGCTCATTTCCCACTTGTCCTGAATACCTGTGATTACCGCCTGAATGATTGAAATCAGTGATGTCAGACCTGCTGTAAACAGTGATACGAAGAACAGAACTCCGAACAGTGTATTAAGTGCAGGCAGTGTGCTGATAGCTGTAGGGAATACCATGAATGCCAGGCCAACGCCTGCAGCAGCTACGTCTTCTACACCGCAGCCCTGAGCATATGCCATGTAACCGATGATTGAGAAGATACCGATTCCGGCAAAGATTTCAAATCCGTGGTTGCAGCATGCTGTCAGGAATGCCGTGTTTACAACGTCTTCATCCTTTGGCAGGTATGATGAATAACTGATCATGATTGCAAATGCAATTGACAGTGAGAAGAATACCTGTCCATAAGCAGCTACCCATACGCCAGGCTGTGCAATTGCACTCCAGTCAGGAGTGAACATGTAAGCCAGTCCGTCGATAGCTCCAGGAAGTGTGATACCTCTGATAACGATTATAATTGTGCACAGCAGCAGAATTGGCAGGCAGATCTTGCATGCAATGTCGATACCCTTATTAATTCCTCTGTACATAATGAATGCTACGATTGCCCATACAACCAGGAATGGAATTACCAGATGTCCGTTGATTCCGCCTGTTCCGTCTGCTGAGCTTGTTGCCTGCAGTACGTCACTTACGAAGAATGTTGTGGAATCATCACCCCATGCCAGTGTGAATGAATATCCGATGTAGCAAAGTACCCATACTACGATTGCAAAGTAGTATACGGTAATCAGGAATGAAATTGCAACCTGGAACCATCCCAGAGCCTCAAACTTTCTGTTGATTCTCGCGAATGTTCCCGGAGCACCTGATCTGTAGGTTTTTCCCAGTGTATATTCCAGAATAAGAATTGGAATACCTGCTGTTAAAATTGCAAACAGGTAAGGGAAAATAAATGCGCCACCGCCATTGGTTGCTGCGATGTAAGGGAATCTCCACAGATTACCAAGACCTACAGCGGAACCGATTGCGGCCAGTATAAACGCCAGTTTACTGTTCCATTGATCTCTCAATTTAGTCACTCTCCTCTACAAAAAAATAATAAAATAATAACGCGTCGTAAATTACTTTTTCATTATAGCTCTATTATATACATGCGTCAATAATCTTTTTGTGTTTTTGCACAAAAAATTTTATGTTTTTTTATGTGTGCACAAAAATGCATTTCACGAGTTAAAGTGCACATTTTTTGTCGCAAAACCAAGAAAAGCGCGTAATATCAAGGTTTTATTGGTTGTACGCAACAAAGTTTTCCGCTATAATGATTACATGCATGAATTACCAATAACACAACACATAATTGAAATAGCCGACAAGCACTGTCGCGACAACGGCGGAAGCCGTGTTCTCAAGGTAAATCTGGTAATCGGAGACTACTCAGGCTATGTCGGAGAGTCCGTTCAGATGTACTTTGACGTAATCTCCGAAGGAACCCTGTGCGAAGGCGCCAAATGCGAGATTGAACACGTCGAACCGAAGTCCCGCTGCTTAAACTGCGGCAAGCTCTTCAAGAGAGAGCTTCTCTCCTTCCAGTGCCCTTACTGCGGAGGTGACAGCGAACCAACAGACATCGGCAAGGAGTTCTACATAGACTCCATTGAAATAGAATAGGAGATATTATGCACGATATTAGAAAAATCGACCTTCAGGAAGGAATCCTGGACGAAAACGACCATATTGCAGAGCATGTGAGAGAACACATGACAGACCACGGAATTCTCGTTGTAAACGAAATGGGAGCTCCCGGCGTAGGCAAAACAACAACATTAAAGAACATCTTCAGGCACATGAGCCTGAAGCCTTATGTCATTGAAGGCGACATAGAATCAGATCTGGACACTGTTGATCTTCAGAATCTGGGTGTTGAAGCTCATCAGATCAACACTTACGGTGCATGCCACCTGGATGCGCCTATGATAGAGCATGCAACTCACCACATTCCTTTTGACGAACCGGGCATCATGTTCATCGAAAACATCGGAAATCTGGTATGCCCTGCCGAATTCACTATCGGCGAGCACGTTCTCATGCTGGTTTCAACAGTAACAGAAGGCAGCGACAAGCCTTACAAGTACCCTCTCGCATTCGAAAAGGCTGACCTTATCATTCTCAACAAGGTTGACCTGATTCCATACCTTGACTTTGATGAGGACTTCTACATGAAGGGCATCAGAGCCTTAAACAAGGATGTCCCTGTTTTCAAGGTTTCCGGCAAGACCGGAGAGGGCTTCGAAGAAGTTGCCGCATGGCTTGAAGCAAAAGCAAACAAACTGGAGGTACATGAGCATCATCATGAACACCATAACCACCATCACCACGACTAAAATTAAATTATGGGGAATAGTTCAGGGGGTCGGTTTCCGGCCCTTTGTTGCTAAGGTGGCTGACAGACTGGGCATGAAGGGTGAAGTTCTCAACATCGGCGGTCTCGTGGAAATCACCGTCAGCGACACTCCTGAGCGCATTCAGACATTCATTGATACCCTTGTCAGCGAAAAGCCCGAACCTGCAGAAATAGTGCATATCAAGTGCACTCCTTTAGAATACCGTGAATTCGACGGCTTTGAAATAATCCGAAGCGGTGAAGGCGATGATGAAGCTGCAATGATACCTGCAGACCTGGCCATATGCCCTCACTGCTTTGAAGAGCTTTACGACGAAAGCAATCCGCGTTATCAGCACCCTTTCATCAGTTGCATGATATGCGGACCAAGATACACAATAATCGACAGAATCCCATATGACAGAGACAACACGTCCATGATTGATTTCCCGATGTGTGATTTCTGCGAGGGAGAATATACAGATTTGCACGACAGGCGCCATCACGCCCAGACCATATCCTGCCATGACTGCGGCCCGCAGCTCATGTGGGAGGAACCGGGACTCGGCGAAGAACTGCCTGATGATGCCGCAATTCTCGACAGGGCTGCAGAGCTTCTGAAAAAGGGCGGCGTAATAGCCTTCAAGAGCGTAGGCGGCTACAATCTGGTGGCAGACCCATTCAATGAAGAGGCTGTCAGAAAGCTGCGTCAGGCAAAGAACCGCGAAAGCAAGCCTTTCGCCGTAATGTTCAGAAGTCTGGATGAAATCCGCAACTACTGTCACGTCAACGAGGTTGAATCAAAGCTCCTGGAATCATCGGCTCGCCCGATTATCCTGCTGGAGCACAAGGCTTCCGAGTCTGCAGAAATAAACCGCAGCAGATTTATCGGTTCATTCCTGCCGAGCTTCGCCGCTCAGTACATGCTTCTGGACAGAATCAGCCCGCTGATTTTCACCAGCGCCAATCCATCGGACATGCCGATGATCAAGGATGAGTCGGAAATGCTCATTTATTTCGAGAGAGTAAGTCCCCTCGTCGACGGCATTCTGTACAACAGGAGAAAAATCCGCGTTCGTGCCGATGATTCGGTTACACGCGTAATAGATAACCAGCCACAGATGATTCGCCGTTCCAAGGGCTACGCGCCTGTTCCACTCTATGTGGAAAGCGGAAATGACTCCCCTGCCCGCTGCATTCTGGCGACAGGCAGCCAGCTGAAGAATTCCTTCGCACTTTCCAAGGGGCCTTTCTCTTACATGAGTCAGTTCTTCGGCGATATGGACACAATAGAGAATCAGACAATATACAGAGAAAATGTTGATCGCATGGCAGAGCTTTTCAGAATCAGACCTGAGCTTGTGGTCTGCGACATGCACCCGCTCTACTTCACTACGGGCTTTGCAGAAGAATATGCAAAAACAGCCGGTCTGCCTTTGCATAAGGTTCAGCATCATCACGCACACGTTGCCTCGGTAATGGCCGAGAACAATCTTGAAGGTCCTGTTATCGGAGTGAGCTTTGACGGCACAGGTTACGGTACCGACGGCTGCATCTGGGGCGGAGAATTCATGCTCTGCGAAGGCGCTGAAATGAAGCGCATGTCACACCTGAGATATGTTGACATGATTGGCGGGGACTCCTCCATGAAGGATGGCGTTCGTTCCGCTCTCAGTTATATAGCGGCTGCCGGAGGCGGAGGCGAATGCGATGAGGATGAAATCAGTGTTGATATTTCCGATATTCTGGAATTCGGCAGAGACAGACTTCTCTCGGATGCCAATGCCCAGCTGATACTGAAGGCAATTGAGACGGGCACGAATACAATAAGAAGCTCCAGCATGGGACGACTCTTTGACGCCGTATCCTGCCTGCTCGGCATAAAGGATTACAATGATTATGAGGGACAATGTGCCATCATGCTTGAAGATGCGGCTGCCTTTGCACTTGCCCACCCGAGCGAAGATAGGGCCAGCGACCTGGCTCTCTCCTTCCATGAACGTATAATTGAAATGATCATGGAACAGTGCCGCGATATCAGAGAAAAAACCGGCGCATCCCAGGTTGCCCTTACGGGCGGAACCTTCCAGAACAAGATACTCATGGAGGGCATACTGGACAGGCTGAGGGATGGGGGCTTTGAGCCGTATTACAACATTTCCGTCAGTCCGAACGACGGTGGCATCGCCCTCGGTCAGCTCTATGTGGCAATGCACCTTAACAAAATATAATGTAAATGGATAACTCCTGTTTGATATAATGTATATGTAAAAATTTACTATTAACAGGAGTTTTTTATTGAGAAGTAAAAGGTGGAAGGAAAAAGAGTTTTCAACGGAAACTCTCACACAGGTTGAGGTTGATGAGATCATGGCCGGTTCGGCGGATTATGCCAGTGGCAAATCCCCTGTAAGTCGCAATACACAGTATGCGGAGGGTCTTAATGATCTTGCCGAGCTTCAGAAACAGAGCCATGAGCGCGATGAGCTGAGACAGACACACAACTATGGCGTGCTTGATGCTGTGCGCAATTACAATCCCGGAAAACAGGATTCTGATGCACAGCCCTCTTCTGATGAAATCTGGTCACCTGAATCAGGCTTCTTCGATGATGAGGATGCGGAATTCTACAATGAGCTTGAAGGCGCAGGCGACTTCGCTCTCCAGCCTCTCACTCCTGAAGATGAAGACTACGGGGACATCATGGAAAACTATGATGACATCATGGAAAAGATGTCTTCCGAGCCTGTTAAGCCAAAGTACTGGTTCAAGGAACAGGGCGACCACTGGTTCTGCACCTGCGGACAGCTGAACAAGGGTGATACCTGCACCAACTGCGGACTGTCAAGA
The DNA here is from genome assembly GCA_030535275.1 of Bacillota bacterium. Taxonomy (GTDB): domain Bacteria; phylum Bacillota; class Clostridia; order Peptostreptococcales; family Anaerovoracaceae; genus Lentihominibacter. Next base: position 11,830 of record JAUNIQ010000039.1, read on the forward strand.
GAACTGCTGCGTTCCCTCTTCTTCCTTAGCGAACCGGGAGACGAACCGGGCAAATTCAAAGGCGGACTGGTCCCATATACCGAAGTAGAAATATCAAAAGGACTTTCTGCAAAGGCAAAGCTTATCATTGCCATAGCAATCATCGGAATCCTTCTGATCGGAACGGGCCTCTTCTCCTATTTCTACATAATAAAGCCTTCTTATGAACGCGAGGCGGCCAAGAATGCTGCAGCCGCATCGGAAAGCATGTCAACCAATGTGGTAATGTTCACAACTGAGATGGAAGACTTCATGAGAAGCAGCTACATTACCGCAGGAGACAACTGCTGCAAATCCGATGATTTCGAAGATGCGATCAAGTTCTACGGCATGGCACAGAGCATTAAGGACAGCGACGGAATCCAGGACAAAATCAACAATGCCAAGTACGGCTATGTGTGCGCTCACAAGGATGAAGGCGGCGACAAGTTTGAAAAATACCTGAATGAGCTTTACAAGGCCAACTACTCCGACATCGGAACAATATACAACGAATACTACGCATGGCACTTTAAGATTGTTGCCAACCTGAATGCTGAAGATTACTCAACTGATATTAGCACTGCAAGCAGAAGCGACATTGTCTACTTCCACGTAAGTGTAAGCGGCGGACCTCCGGACAAGACGCTGGATGTGTATTATAAGGCTAAATACCCTGCTGGCAATGAAGAAATTCAGCAGATCGGAACCGGCTGGAAATCCGGATCCAAGGGGACTGCCAGATGCATGTACTCGGTGCCACTCATGGGCAAGGAAGGAAAGCTGACCTTTACCGTATATGACAAGAGCACAAACGAAGCGCTTGGCAGCGATTCAATCACATTAAGCAAATAAAAAAAGCTCCTCAATGAGGAGCTTTTTTAATGTCTTGTTGAATTGGAATTATTCGATAACTTCAGTTACAACGCCTGAACCTACTGTTCT
>JAUNIQ010000158.1 GCA_030535275.1 Bacillota bacterium
ATAGATATTGTATTCTATTAGGCAGGAGCGTTACAAATTCAGTGTACCATTACATCATCGCAATCGGCATTATCTCACTGGTTGCTATCATCCTTGACCTTGACCTGGCATCAACAATGATCAACTTTGGAGCACTCCTCGGATTCTCGATGGTATCAGTATCAGTAATCGCATGGTACTGGGTAAAGCAGAAGAAGAGAGACAGCTTCGGATGCGTAATCAACTACCTGATTTGCCCAATCATCGGTATCTGCATCTGCATGTACCTGTGGGCTAACCTTGGTACACTGGCAATGATCATCGGATTCAGCTGGCTGGTTATCGGTCTGATCTGCATGTTTGTAGCTAAGAAGAGAGGCGTAAGCCTTGATCAGGAAGCACACTAACCTCCATTTAAGTTAGTAGCAAATAGACATTTGATAGAAGCCTGCACCACTTAAACGGTGCAGGCTTATGAACAGCCAATTAAGGAGGGTTTATTATGGTATTCGCAGATAAAATACTGAAAAGCAATGCTGTTTTTGATTCAGTATCCGATGAGCCTTTTGCAGGCGGAGTCGCTATTAAAGATAACAAGATTCTGGCAGTATGCAAAGGCGATGAAATAGACAAGTATGCATCGGATGAAACTGAAGTACTGGAGTTCCAGGACAAGCTTATCATGCCTGGACTCGTTGACGCTCATGACCACCTCTGGTGGGGTGCGGTTGCAGACAGCAGTCATGTTGTTAATCTGACCGAATCCCACTCCGAAGAGGAAGCTATTGAGATGATCAAGAAGTTCGCTGCAGAACATCCTAAAGAACCAAGAGTAAGAGGCTTTGGCTGGTTCCCTGCAACATGGAACGATGCACCGCTTCCTACAAAGGTTTCTCTCGATGAGGCTGTACCGGACAGACCAGCTTACATGAACTGTGCAGACGCACACACTGCATGGCTTAATACAAAAGCACTGGAAGAAGCAGGCTACAGAGCCGACATGGTAATGGAAGCCGGATCCGTTGGCGTCGGTGAAGACGGCGAAATGAACGGTCTGATTTTTGAACCTGATGCATTGGAGCTTGGATGGAATAAGTTCTACGATTTCCCTGACGATCAGATCGAGGAGATCATGGAAGCATTCATGGCAGGTCTTGCCAAGATGGGTGTAACATCCCTCTGCGAAATGAGTGCAGACGATTATAATCCGTTCTTCCATCACAGATACGAGATATTCAAGAAAATGGCAGAAGAGGGCAGATTCACAAGCAGAGTTCATGCCTACACAAAGTTCATGCGCAGAACCGACTTTACTGACTGCCTGAAGTGGACAGAAGAGTTCAGTTCACCATACTTCAAGGTTGCCGGTGTTAAGGGCTTCCTTGACGGTGTTACTTCCACATATACAGGACTGACTCTTGAACCATATGAAGATAGACCTGACACTTGCGGTATCGGTGTTCCTCTTGATAATCAGGAATCACTCAATGCCAGCGTTATCGCTGCCAACAAGGCAGGCCTTCCTGTAAGAATTCACTGCGTATCTGAAGGTGCAGTAAGAATGGCACTTGATGCATTTGAAGCATCACTTAAGGCAAATGGCCAGCACGGTCTGGTTAACACAATAGAGCATATCGAAATCTGCGACCCTGCAGATATTCCAAGATTCGGCGAACTGGGCGTTGTAGCATCAATGCAGGCTGAACACCTGCCAATGGAACAGAACGAGAAGCTCGTTCGTATGGGTGAAGCACGCTGCAGATGGGAGTGGCCGTTCAAGTCACTGCTGGAAGCAGGCGCACCAATGGCATTCGGAACTGACTTCCCGGTTGTATATTACAACCAGTGGCCTGGCATCTATGCTTCAGTAGCACGTCTGAATTATGATGGAACAATTGCAGGTGCCGACAATGGTGAAAAGCTCACGCTGGCTCAGGCTATCAAGGCTAACACCATCGGATCAGCATATGCAGTAAGCAGAGACAATGAAATTGGTTCTCTGGAAGAGGGTAAGCTGGCAGACATTATCGTTTGCGACAGAAACCCGTTTGCCGGTCCAGAAGCAGAAATTAATGACGTTAAGTCAATTCTGACCATCA
>JAUNIQ010000040.1 GCA_030535275.1 Bacillota bacterium
GAGAAGATTTATAATGGAGAAGATAGATGAAAAAAGAAACACCAGAAAAAATAGTAATTGCTCTGGGCGGTAATGCTCTGCAGTCAGGCAAGGGCCCTGCAACTGCCGAGGCACAGCTCGAAGTAGTTAAAAGAACATGTGCACATGTTGCTCAGATCAGTGGCATGGGTTATGAAATTGCTGTTGTTCACGGAAACGGACCACAGGTTGGCAGAATTGTAATGGCCAGTGAAGCTGCAAATTCAGAAGATACACCTGCAATGCCATTTGATGTATGCGGAGCAATGTCACAGGGCTATATCGGATATCACATTCAGCAGAGCCTGCTGTACGCACTGAACAGAGACAACAGACACGTTCCTGTAGTTACTGTTGCTACACAGATGATCGTTGACGAAAACGATCCTGCTTTCCAGAATCCTACTAAGCCTATCGGACCGTTCTACACTGAAGAAGAAGCAAAGAAGCTCATTGCTGAAAGAGGCTGGACAATGAAGGAAGATGCAGGCAGAGGATGGAGAAGACTGGTTGCATCACCAAAGCCACTGAGAATCGTTGAAATCGAAGCAGTAAGACAGCTTTGGGACAAGACTATCGTTATCACCTGCGGTGGTGGCGGAATCCCTGTACTGGAAAAGATCGACGGACATCTCGAAGGCGTTGCTGCAGTAATCGACAAGGACTTCGCTGCAGAACTTCTGGCTGAAGAAGTAAAGGCTGACAAGCTGATGATTCTGACAGAGGTTGAAAAGGTTGCAATTAATTTCAACAAACCTGACCAGCAGGATCTGGATCATCTTACACTTGAAGAGGCAGCAAAGTATATCGAAGAAGGACAGTTCCCTGCAGGAAGCATGCTTCCTAAGGTTGAAGCTGCAATGAAGTTTGTAAGAATGTTCCCTGACAAGCAGGCCATCATTACTTCACTGGACAAGGCTGTAGAAGCTCTTAACGGAGAAACAGGAACTGTAATTACATTTAACTAAGAGGTAAGAGATATGAAACTTAGTGCCAAAGAATTCATGGCTTCCATAGACTTTGACTGGAAGCTCTACGAAGAGGAAATAGAATGCAGCATTGCTCATGCAAACATGCTGGCAGGAAACGGCATTATTACCGAAGATGAAGCACAGCAGATTAAGGCTGCTCTGGCTGATATCCGCAAGGAAATTGAAGGCGGCAAACTGAAATTCACAGTTGAACACGAGGATGTTCACGGCGGAATCTATCAGTTCCTCTCCGACAAGATCGGACCGCTTGCCAGACAGATGAAAATCGCAAGAGGCGTAAACGACCAGGTTGTTGCTGACTCCAGACTCTTTCTCAAGAAGGAAACCCTGGCAATAGAAGAACTGCTGGACAATCTTCTTGATACACTGGAGAACATAGCAAAGGATCACGTTAACACAATAATTCCGGGATACTCCCATCTGCAGAGAGCTCAACCTGTAACTCTGGCATATCACATTCTGGCCTACTACCAGATGTTTGCAAGAGACAGGAAGAGATTTGAAAATTGCCTGGAAGGCATCAATGTTATGCCGCCTGACTGCGGAGCTCTTGCCGGTACAGTATATGAAACCGACAGAATGGCCGCGGCAGAGGAGCTCGGCTTCGCATCAGTACTGCCTAATGCAATGGATGCGGTTGCAGACAGAGATTTCGCAATGGAATTCATTAACTGCTGCGCCATTACAATGACTCATCTTTCAAGATTCTGCGAAGATCTCATTCTGTGGGATACTGTAGAATTTGATTTTATCAAGATTGATGATGAGTTCTGTACTACAAGCAGAAGAATGCCTGAAAAGAGAAATCTGGATGTGGCTGAGTTAATCAGAGGCAAGTCGGGAAGAGTTTTTGGAGACCTGATTAATCTGCTTACAATTTTCAAGGGTCTGCCTATGTCATACAACAGAGACATGCAGGAAGACAAGGTTCCTGTAATTGATGCAGCAAATACTCTTGAAAGCTCACTTGCTCTCTTTGTCGACATGATTAAGACCATGGAAATCAACAGAGGCAACATGCAGAGAGCAGCCAAGTACGGCTACATGAACTCTGCGGAAATGGCAATGTACCTTTATGAAAAGGGACTGTCAGTTGATGAGTGCTCAAGGATCATAAGCAAGGTCGTAAAATATGCAATCAATCACGGCAAACCGATTGACGAACTGTGGCTGGATGACCTCAAGCAGTTCAGCCAGGTATTCGACAGCGATATCTATGACAGAATCGCAATCAGAAATGTAATAGCTTCAAAGAAGTCTGAAGGATCCACATCATTCAAGAGCGTGGAAAAGCAGCTTGAAGATATTGCAAAAGCAAAAAAATAGAATATTTTTAACAGACCGGAAGGTGAAAACCGCCGGTCTGTTTTTTTTTATTTAAGAAATATTTATTCAGAGTATTGCATAATTATAAATTAGCGTGTATAATTACGCATAATAAAAAAAGAGAAGGAGCAAACCATGCCAAAGAAAGAATACCTGAAAAAGATACTTATAGTTGGGTCCGGGCCTATTGTAATAGGCCAGGCCGCAGAATTTGACTATGCAGGAACACAGGCCTGCAAGGCAATAAGAGAAGAGGGAATTGAGACAATCCTTGTAAACAGCAACCCTGCTACAATCATGACCGATTCGGATATTGCAGATAAAGTTTACATGGAACCACTCACAGAAGAAGCTCTTGAGGAAATAATCAAGATTGAAAAACCTGACGGAATGCTTGCCGGCTTCGGCGGACAGACAGGTCTCAACCTCGCCATGGAAATGGATGCCAAGGGGATTCTCGCAAAGTACGATGTGGAACTTCTGGGAGTCAACAAGGACAGCATCAAGAAGGCCGAAGACAGAGAAGCCTTCAAGCTTCTCATGCAGGAAATAGGAGAGCCGATTCCTGCCAGCGTAATTGCCACAAGCATAGAAGAATGCCATGCATTCATTGAAAAGGAAGGCCTTCCGGTTATTATCAGACCTGCATACACTCTCGGTGGAACCGGCGGCGGAATTGCCGAAACCATGGAGGAACTGGACTCACTTTGCTATGCCGGCATGGAGGCAAGTGCCATAGGTCAGATCCTTCTCGAAAAGTCCATCGCAGGATGGAAGGAAATCGAATATGAGGTAATGCGTGACGGTGCAGATAACTGCATCATCATTTGCGACATGGAAAATGTGGATCCCGTTGGTGTTCATACGGGAGACAGTATAGTTGTTGCTCCGACACAGACAATAAGCAAGGAAGAAAACCAGATGCTGAAGGATGCATCTGTTAAGATTATCAAGAGCCTTGGCATTGAAGGCGGCTGTAACGTTCAGTTCGGCCTTAACCCGGCAAATGGCGAATATGCTGTAATAGAGGTTAACCCGCGAGTAAGCCGTTCATCGGCACTGGCATCAAAGGCGGCAGGATATCCTATTGCAAGAATCGCTGCCAAGATTGCTCTGGGCTACAAGCTCGATGAAATCAGAAACAGTGTGGCAGGCGGAAGTGCATTCTATGAGCCGAGCCTGGATTACATTGTAGTTAAATTCCCTAGATGGCCATTTGACAAGTTCAGAACTGCATCAAGAAAGCTGGGAACACAGATGAAGGCAACAGGAGAGGTAATGTCTCTGTGCAAGAGCTTTGAGAGCGCTCTGCTGAAGGCTCTGACATCTGCTGAGATCAAGTGCGACGGTCTGCATATTCCTATCGTTACAGAACTGTCAGACGTTGATCTGCTTGCTAAGCTGGCAGCGTGCGATGACGAGAGAATATTCTGCATTGCTGAGGCACTCAGAAGAAACCTGATGACAGTAGATGAAATACATGCAATCACAAAGATTGCACCATGGTTCCTTGAAAAGATTGCATACATAATCAATCTTGAAAAGCAGCTTAAGGAAGGTCCTGTTACAAAGGAACTCATAGAAGAAGCAGAGACAAAAGGACTTACCGATACAGACATCATAGAACTTTCAGGACTTCCTAGAGAGGTTCTTCAGGACATTCGAATCTATAACGACATCTATCCTGTTTACAAGATGGTTGATACAAGCGGCGGCAAGTCCGGCATTTCAACACCTTACTATTATTCATGCTATGAAGACGGAGATGAAAATGAAGTCAGCGACGGTGAGAAGGTACTGCTCATCGGCTCCGGTCCTATCAGAATAGGCCAGGGCATAGAATTCGACTACTGCTGTGTTCAGGGTGTAAACGCAATTCAGGAGCTGGGATATGAGGCCATAATTGCAAACAACAATCCTGAAACCGTAAGTACCGACTCAGACATTTCAGATAAGCTCTATTTCGAGTCCTTGCATATTGATAATGTGATGAACATAATCAAGAAGGAGAGACCTTACGGAATAATTCTTCAGTTCGGCGGACAGACATCACTGAATCTGGCTGAAAAGCTTAACAGCCGAATGATCAACATCCTGGGAACTTCATACGAAAGCATAGACCTGGCGGAAGACAGAGAAAAATTCAACGATCTTCTCAACGAGCTGCATATTGCAACACCTCAGGGTTGTGCAGTTACTAATGAAGAAGAGGCGTTTCAGGCTGTCAAGGAGCTGGGTTACCCTGTAGTGGTTCGTCCTTCATATGTAATCGGCGGACGTGCAATGCAGGTAGTATATACAGACGAGGAGCTTCTCAAATACATGAGAGAGGCTGTATCGCTTTCCGCGGAACATCCTGTACTTGTCGATCAGTACATCAAGGGCAAGGAAATTGAAGTAGACGCCATCGCCGATGGTGAAGAAATTCTGATTCCGGGAATCATGGAGCATGTTGAGAGAGCCGGAGTTCACTCGGGAGACAGCATTTCAGTATATCCTAACTTCTCGCTTCCGCCTGAAGTTGAAACGACTCTGGCAGTATATACGAGAAGAATTGCCAAGGCGCTTAATGTTGTGGGACTCGTTAACATTCAGTATGCATTTGACGGAAACAAGATTTACGTTATCGAAGTTAATCCGCGTGCATCCAGAACAGTTCCTATTCTCAGCAAGGTTACAGGTGTTCCTATGGTCAAGCTGGCAGTTGCCGCAATGCTGGGAAAGAAGCTCCGCGACTTCGAATACGGAACAGGCCTCTACAAAAAGAGCAGCACATATTCAGTAAAGGTGCCTGTATTCTCAAGCGCCAAGCTGACGGATATGGATATCGCTCTGGGACCTGAAATGAAGTCCACAGGTGAAGTAATGGGTCTGGACAAGAATCTGGACAAGGCCTTCTATAAGGGCTTCCTTGCTGCAGGCATGCAGATTCCTACAGAAGGCAATGTATTCGTTACACTTAGAGAGTCTGAGCTTACAGAATACACTGCAGATATTCTGAAGGACTACATTGCCGCCGGTTTTGAAATATATGTTTCACCTGACAATCTTGATTTTGTAAAAGAACATGAAGTCAGCGCCAGGGTTATGACATACAACACCGCTATCAACTGGATAAAGAACAGAAACGAGGGCAGCTCCGAAAAGCTGGCAATCGTAATGAATGTTCCTGAGATAGCCAACAGCAAGAAGAACGACAGCTTCCCTGTAAGAAGAGCAGCTGTTGAACGAAACATTCCTGTAATGACCTGCATGGATACGGCGAAGGTATTCCTGAAAGCCATAAAGCAGAAGCAGGATGATACGAAGCTTGAATACAAGAGACTGTTTTAAGAAAAGGAGCCGTACGGCTCCTTTTTATTGCCATGGCCATATGTTAAAATAGGGATGAAAGGTTGGACGAAAAAAATGAAAGCACTGAGACTGGCCCTTATGGGCTTCGGAAATGTCGGACAGGCATTTGGAAAAATGCTTCTCGAGAAACAGGAGGAAATACAGGATAGATATGATACAGAAGTGAAGATTACCGCAATAGCTACGGCAACAAAGGGCAATCTCTACAATCCGGAGGGAATAGATATTGCAAAGGCAATAGAAGACGCGGAGAAGAATGGAAGCTTCAACGGCCCGGATTTGACTGAGCTTGGCGGCATTGAACTTCTGGAAGAAGCAGAGTACGACTGCCTCATGGAGCTGAGCCCTCTGGATATCTTTACAGGCCAGCCTGCGACTGATCACCTGATGATAGCCATAAGCCGCGGAAAACACGCCATAACGGCAAATAAGGGCCCTGTAGCGTGGTATTTCAGAGATCTTAAGTATCTGGCAGAAGAAAAGAACGTGGGCTTCTATTATGAAACGGTAGTAATGGACGGAACCCCTGTGTTCAATCTTGTTGAGCACACTCTCAAAATGGCAAAGGTTACAGAAATCCGGGGAATACTCAACAGCACAACAAACTTCATTCTTGAAGAGATGGAAAAGGGCTGTGACATGGATGACATCATGGCAAGAGGCAGGCAGATGGGGTTCATTGAAGCCGACCCGGCAATGGATATTGAAGGCTACGATGCTGCCGGCAAGGTAACCGCTCTGCTGAATGTACTCATGGATGCGGGAATAAGGCCGGATCAGGTTAAGCGCAAGGGAATAGAGGATATCACCATGGATGACATCAGGGCGGCAGCTTCCCGTGGAAATGTCATCAAGCTTTTATGCAAAGGCAGCCTTGACGAAGAGGGCAATGTAATTGCGGAAGTCGGACCACAGGAAATACCGAGAACCGACATGCTGGCATCCGTAAACAGCACAACTTCAATTGTTTCGATTACAACGGATCTGATGAAGACAGTATCAATTGTCGAGCATGAACCGGAGATAGAACAGACAGCATATGGGGTGTTTGGAGATATGCTGAGGGTGCTTGAAAGATAATATACATGAATAATGCATAAAGAAAACCGGGCGAAAAAGCTCGGTTTTTTCTTGTTTTGCTTAATTTTAGCCATTATGTACTGATAAAAGAACATGAATAATGCTTGATATTTATACATAACTATGTATAATAATAAATATCACAAAGCAATACTTATATTTATTTTATAAAAGGAGAGTAGTAAAAATGGCTAAAGAAAAAGTAGTACTGGCTTATTCAGGCGGACTGGACACATCAGTAATCATGAAATGGTTAAAGGAAAACTATGATTATGACGTAATCGCAGTATGCTGCAACGCAGGCCAGAAGGAGGACTTCGATGCAATCGAAGCAAAAGCAATGGCAACCGGAGCAATCAAGGCAATTACCGTTGACCTGAGAGAAGAATTCATTACAGATTACATCTGGCCTACACTTAAGGCAGGTGCAACATATGAAAACTATCTGCTCGGAACATCAATGGCAAGACCTCTGATGGCACAGAAGCTGGTTGAAATAGCACAGGCTGAAGGTGCATATTACATTGCACACGGCTGCACAGGCAAGGGAAATGACCAGGTAAGATTTGAAACTGCAGTACATGCCCTTGATCCTGCAATCAAGATTATTGCTCCATGGAGAATGGATGCATGGGAATTCAAGTCAAGAGAAGAACTGATTCAGTATTCAAAGGATCACGGAATTCCAATTGCACAGTCAAATGCAAAGATTTATTCAAGAGACGAAAACATATGGCACATCTCCCATGAAGGCGGAGAACTTGAAAACCCTTGGAACGAGCACTATGACACAATTCACGTTCTGAGTGTTCCGCCTGAAAAGGCTCCGGATGAAGTTACATATGTTGACATAGATTTCGAAAAGGGCGTTCCTGTAGCACTGGACGGCGTAAAGATGGGCCCTATTGAAATTCTTACAAAGCTTAACGAACTTGGAAGCAAGAACGGTATTGGTACTATCGACATCGTTGAAAACAGACTGGTTGGAATGAAGTCCAGAGGCGTATATGAAACTCCGGGCGGAACCATTCTGTTCACTGCACATGCAGGACTTGAAGAACTGATTCTTGACAGAGATACAGCTCACTACAAGACAATTGTAGGTGAAAAATTTGCCGAACTGCTTTACAATGGATTATGGTTTACACCACTTAGAGAGGCAATCAGCGCATTCGTTGATGTGACTCAGGAACAGGTTACAGGTACAGTAAAGATGAAGCTGTACAAGGGCAATGCAATCGTTGCAGCCAAGAAGTCACCATATTCACTGTACAACGAAGAATTTGCAACATTCAGTAAGGACGAGGTTTACAACCAGTACGACGCTGAAGGATTCATCAACCTGTGGTCACTGCCACTGAAGATTCGTGCAATTCAGAAGGAAACAGCAGAAGGAGTAACAAAGAATCATGAAACTTTGGAAAGGAAGGTTCTCAAAGGAAGCGACTTCGTCGAGTAATGAATTCAATGCTTCGATTCCGTTTGATCAGAGAATGTATGAAGAGGACATTACAGGCAGCATAGCTCACGCTAAAATGCTTGGTAAACAGGGCATCATCTCTGAAGAGGAATCAGAACTGATTATCAAAACACTTAAGGAAATACTGGCAGATCTTGATGCCGGAAAGATTGATTTCACAGTTGAGAATGAGGATATCCACATGGGTATTGAAACAATCCTCACTGAGAGAATCGGACAGACAGGCAAGAAACTGCATACGGCAAGAAGCAGAAACGACCAGGTGGCCGTTGACTTCAGACTGGTTTTGCGTAAGGAAACAGCTGAAGTTGACGAGAAGCTTGCAGAGCTTCTGAAAACCCTGAAGGAGCTTGCTGAAAAGCACCAGGAGACTGTCATGCCGGGATATACGCATTTGCAGAGAGCACAGCCGGTTACGCTTGCTTATCATATGCTGGCGTACTATCAGATGTTTGCCCGCGACAAAGAAAGATTTGCCGACTGCCAGAAAAGAACAAACAGACTTCCTCTGGGAAGCGGGGCTCTGGCAGGAACAACATACAATACGGACAGGCAGTTTCTTGCCGATGAACTTGGATTTGACAGCATTCTTCCAAATGGAATGGATGCGGTTGCAGACAGGGACTTTGCAATTGAATTCCTGAGCTGCTGCAGCATATGCATAATGCATCTGACAAGATTCTGCGAAGAGCTCATTAACTGGAGCAGTGTTGAATTCGGATTCATCGAGATAGATGATGCCTATTCGACAGGAAGCAGCATCATGCCGCAGAAGAAGAACCCTGATATGGCGGAACTGATTCGCGGCAAGAGCGGAAGAGTATACGGAGACCTTATGGCTCTGCTTACTGTCTGCAAGGGACTTCCTCTGGCCTACAACAAGGACCTGCAGGAGGACAAGGAACCTGTATTCGATGCTGTTGATACACTGAAGGCATCTCTGGGAATTTTCACCGAAATGATTTCAACCATGAAGGTGAAAGAAGAGACTATGGCAAAGGCAGCCAAGTACGGATACATGAATGCAACTGATGCCGCCGACTATCTGGTAGGCAAGGGCATTCCTTTCAGAGACTGTCACGAAATCATAGGCAATATGGTTCTTTATGCCATTAACAAGGGCGTGGCTCTTGATGATCTGACAATGGAAGAATTCAAATCCTTCTCAGATGCCTTTGATGAGGATATTTATGAAGCAATAGATATCGTGAATTGCATCAAGGGCAAGAAGTCCGAAGGCTCGACTTCTTTCGAAAGCGTAAAGAAACAATTATCACAGCTAGCCAGTGAGTAATACTCACTCTCCAGATGAGGTGGCAAAGGGTAAATGCTCTTTGTCACCTTTTATATGAAAGGACAGAAATGGATTACTATAAGGAATCGTTAAAACTTCATGAAAAGGCTCGCGGCAAATGGGAAATGGGAATCAAGGTTCCCGTTGAGACCGTTGAAGATCTGAGCCTGGCTTATACACCGGGAGTGGCTCAGCCATGTCTCGAAATAGAGAAGGATAAAGAACTGGCATATAAATATACAAGCAGATGGAATACTGTGGCTATTGCTACAGACGGATCTGCTGCACTTGGCCTTGGCAACATAGGAGGCCTGGCTGCTCTGCCGATAATGGAAGGCAAGGCAGTTCTGTTCAAGAGATTTGCAGACATTGATGCAATTCCAATATGCCTTGAAACCCAGGATGCAGACGAAATCGTTGAAACTCTGGTAAACATTGCACCTTCCTTTGGCGGAATTAACCTTGAAGATATTTCGGCACCGCGCTGTTTTGAAATAGAGAAGAAGCTCCAGGAAAGAGTTGACATTCCTGTATTTCACGATGATCAGCACGGCACTGCGGTGGTTGTTCTTGCCGCCATAATAAACAGCTGCCGTCTGACAGGAAAGAAGATTGAAAATCTGGAAATAGCCATAAGCGGAGCAGGAGCTGCCGGCACCGCAATTTCAAAAATGCTTCTGGCTGCAGGAGTGAAAGACATTGTCGTATGCGACAGCCGGGGAATACTATCAGAAGACAGGTATGATCTGAATGATGCAAAGGCAGAGCTGTGCAGCATTACAAACAGTGGGGGAATATCCGGAACACTGGCTGACGCCGTAAGGAACAGAGATGTGTTCATCGGCGTTTCCCAGCCTAAACTGCTCACTGCAGAGATGATCAAATCCATGAAGGCTGACGCCGCAATTTTTGCCATGTCCAATCCGGAGCCTGAAATCATGCCGGACATGGCCATGGAAGCGGGTGCGAGAATAGTGGGAACAGGAAGATCGGATTTCCCTAATCAGATAAACAATCTTCTGGCATTTCCGGGAATTTTCAGAGGTGCGCTTGATGCCAGAGCGGGCTGCGTTACAGAGGAAATGAAACTTGCGGCAGCCGGAGCAATAGCGTACACTATCAGTGATGAGGAACTGACGGAGGACAATATCATTCCATCAGCACTTGACGAAAGAGTAGAGAAGAATGTTGCAGAAGCGGTAGCGGCCGCGGTAGTGAAATGAGAGAGATTAAGGTAGAACAGGTAAGTGATGCAATCAGGAAGATGTTCATTGAGGCCAATCATTTTCTCGGCGATGATGTGAAGGACTGTCTTAAAGCATGTGCCGGAAGAGAAGAAAGCGAGCTGGCAAAGAGCGTCTTCGAAAGCATTGAAAAGAACATTGAAATAGCAGAGGAGGGAGTATTTCCACTCTGCCAGGATACGGGCATGGCCTGCATTTTCATGGAAATAGGTCAGGAGGTTCACTTCACGGGAGGTGAACTTTATGAGGCCGTAAATGAAGGTGTAAGACAGGGCTGCCTGGAAGGATATCTGAGGCAGACCATAGTCGAAGATCCTTTCCGCAGAAAGAATACAGGAGACAGTACACCTGCCGATATTAACATCGAAATAGTACCCGGTGACAAGGTGAAAATCGTCCTGGCACCTAAGGGCTTCGGTTCCGAAAACATGAGCAGAATCGCCATGCTTCCACCTGCAGCCGGAGTAGAGGGTGCAGAGGATTTTATCGTTGATGCGGTCAGACAGGCAGGAGGAAATCCATGTCCTCCGATCATTGTTGGCGTTGGAGTGGGAGGAAACTTCAATAAGGTTGCCCTCATGGCCAAGAAGGCTCTGCTTAGACCTGTGGGAAGCCATAATGAAGACAGCTTTTATGCTGAAATGGAGGAGCGTCTTCTGGAAAAGATAAACGCTCTCGGCATTGGTCCTCAGGGCTTTGGAGGCAAAACAACGGCTCTCGCAGTAAACATCATTTCCGCACCGACACACATTGCGGGAATGCCTGTTGCCGTTAATATCAACTGCCACGTTTCAAGGCACAGGGAGGTGATTCTCTGATGCAGCATGTAATTACCGAACCGTATACAAAAGAAAAATTTTCAAAGCTCAGGACAGGCGATACAGTACTGCTTACAGGCACAATTTATGCTGCCCGTGATACAGCTCACAGAAAGCTTACAGAAATGCTGGAAAGGGGAGAAGAGCTGCCTTTTGATATAGAGAATTCTGTAATTTACTACATGGGCCCCACACCTGCTAAACCAGGATACCCCTCAGGATCAGCAGGACCCACTACCAGTTACAGAATGGATGGCTTCACGCCAAGACTCATTAAGGAGGGACTTATCGGAATGATAGGAAAGGGACCTCGCAGCGATGAAGTCAAACAGTCTGCAACAGCAATGGGAGCTGTGTATTTTGCCGCAATAGGAGGAGCAGCTGCGCTTATTGCACAGAGCATCAGATCCTCTGAGATTGTTGCCTTTGAAGAACTTGGAACTGAAGCAGTTAGAGAAATACAGGTAGAAAAAATGCCACTTGTCGTGGCACTTGATTCTGAAGGTAATGATATTTATGCAGGATAATTCTGTATATTATTCCATAAGATCAAATCTTGCATTTTCGACGGACCAGTGAATTGAGAACATGAATTCTGCGAGGGCAGAACCTTCGCCGGCTTTCATCATGCGAAGCATTTCACGATGTTCGTCGTTTGTCTTTTTAAGGACCTTCCTGACTTCGTCTGCAACACTTGAATCATAGGACTTTTTCAGAAGCTTGCTCCTCAGTCTGTTTATTTCTTCGATAAGTGTATTGTTGCCGCATTTGCTGATGTAAATTTCATGAAATTCATTCTGCTGTCGGTTGTACATTTCGAAATGACCGGAATTAATGGCAACTTCCATGCTTTCAATGAAAAACTCCATATCCCGGAAATCCTTTTCCGTAAGATTTGGGAGGGCAGAGCTTACAGCCAGACCGTCCAGACATCCTATTACTGTATAGAGCTCACGGACATCATCTAGCGAGAGACCTTTGACAACGTAGCCTTTACGGGGAACATTCTCAAGTATTCCGTCGCCGGCAAGTTGAATGAGGGCTTCTCTGACAGGTGTTCTGGAAATTGAAAGCTGGCTGCAAAT